>NZ_JAIEFA010000036.1 GCF_029067145.1 Helicobacter sp.
TCCTGCTTTAAAGATTTTATTGTAAAGATTGATTTATGCAGGGTTATGGATTATTTCGGATTTGTTTGCAAGGGCAAAGAAAGTTGTCCTTACAGGATTCTATAAACCCTAGCGGTAGGCAATTTCTCCGTGCAAAGACTGGTCTAAACCATTTTCCTCTTGCATTTCCTCTACACGCAAGGACACAAAAATACTCATTATCTTTAGCACCACAAAGCTGACCGCAGCAGAAAGCGCAAAGCACGCAATGATTGCGATAATTTGCACACTAAGCAAACTCCAATCTCCACTATATAACAGCCCCTCGCCTGCGGCTTCCTTGCTCACAATTTCATTGACTGAACTTGTCGCAAAAAGTCCTGTTGCGATTCCGCCCCAAATCCCACCTACTCCGTGCAATCCGAATGCGTCAAGCGTATCATCATAACCAAACTTAGATTTCATTGCGCTAATAGCAAAAAAACAAATAGGAGAAACAAAAAATCCAATCACAATCGCAGAAAATGGCGTTACGAATCCCGCAGAGGGAGTAATCGCTACAAGTCCCGCCACAATCCCTGTAATGCTGCCTAACAAAGTAGGTTTGCCATATTTTGTCCATTCTATAATCATCCACGAAATCATTGCACCCGCTACTGCGAAGTTTGTTGTCAAAAACGCATTGACTGCAACAGAATTTACACTAAGCGCACTTCCTGTGTTGAAACCAAGCCAACCAATCCATAAGAAAATCGCTCCAACAAAAGAGAGGGGCAAACTATGCGGGAGGATTCCTTTTTTGAATTTGCGTTTGCCAAGCATTAAACAACCCACAAGTCCTGCTACACCTGCTGCAATATGCACTACACCACCACCTGCAAAATCAAGTGAGCCAATCTCCATAAGCCAACCGCCGCCCCATACCCAATGCGCTAAAACATCATAAACTAAAGTGCTCCAACAAAGGATAAAAATTAGCAATACCCCAAAGCGCATTCTCTCCACAAATGAACCTGTGATAATCGCCGCACCAATCACAGCAAAAAGCATTTGGAAAAAAGCAAAAAGATTTTCAGAAACTAAGCCAATCGTAGAATCTTGGATATTACCCAAAAAAAGATGATTTAGATTCCCAATCAACTGCCCTATATCATCTCCAAATGCAAGAGTATAGCCCAAAATCACCCATTGAATACAAATCAGAGCAAAAAACACTACACAATTTATCATTGTGCTTAAGACATTGCCACGATTCACCATTCCGCCATAAAACATTCCAAGTGCCGGCGTCATCAACAATACCAACCCCGAACACCCTATTAAAAACAAAGTATCCACAGCAGAAACTTCGGAATCTGCACCAAAGACAAAGCCATATAAACCAAAAAATAATAAGATTGCTTTCATTGTATTCCTTTCACTGCGTCTTAAGGTTGGGCACTAGATTGCGTCTTCTCCCTCTTGACCTGTGCGAATCCTAATCACATTGCTAACAGGCAAAATAATAATCTTGCCGTCCCCTGCACTCCCTGTTTTTAAAGTCGTTTTTGCCACTTCAATAATCGCTTGAAGCAGGCTTTCTTTGGTAATGATTTCTATACGAATTTTTGGCAACAAATCAATCGTTGTTTCATTGCCGCGATACACTTCTGTCTTGCCTTTTTGGTTTCCCGCGCCCATTACATTGCTCACGGTCATTCCCTTGATACCTTTTTGAGCCAAAGAATCCTTTAAAATATTCAGCTTTTCCGAGCGCGTAATAATCTCAACTTTGTAAATTTTATTCATTCTGTTTCCTTATTTAAATTTTCAAAAGGATTTTACAAAATTTAAACTTAAATTTTTTAATTAAATTTAATTTTTAAGAAATATGCTAAAATTTTGTTGTTGTAGATATTAATGTGTGAGGATAGGATAAAGAATCTGTCCTTGCAAAAGCAACAAAATCTAATTTTTTTCGTCCTCCTCTACGATACCTAAATGTCGTGCAGCAAATCCTAAAGTCGTTCCCTGCACTAATACAGACACAAGCACCATAAAAAAGACGACATTAAAAATTAATTGTGATTGCTCCAACTCATACACAAAAGGATAAGTTGCAAGAATAATCGGTACTGCCCCACGCAAACCAACCCACGAGATAAATGCTTTTTCGTTTTTGCTGTATTTGCTGTTTGCCAAAGACACAAATACGCTCACAGGGCGCGCGACAAACATTAATACCAAAACCAAGCACAAGGCTGGAAGTGCGATTTCTGGAAGCTGCGAAGGAAAAACAAGCAATCCAAGCACCAAAAATACGAGGATTTGCATCATCCACGCAATCGCGTCGTGGAATGCAATAATATGCGACTTGTAAGGAAAGGCAAATTTGTTTGTCAGAATCCCTGCTATATAAATGCTTAAATAGCCATTTCCATTAAGAGTTACAGAAAGTCCAAAAATCATAAAAAGCCACGCAACGCTAATCAAAGGATAAAGACCGGGTTGAGAAATATTTAATCGCTCACAAATCTTTGGAAAAGTATAACCACACAGCAAGCCTATCACTCCTCCAATCGCAAATTGTGCGACAAATTGCACAATCCATTCCGCAACAGAAGTTACATTGTGCATTACGATTAATTGCAAGATTGTAATTGTTAAAAAAATTGCCATAGGGTCGTTACTCCCGGATTCCAACTCCAAAAGTGGCTTAATATTGTGCTTAAGCCTGATTTGATGGGAGCGAAAAATCATAAACACTGCCGCAGCGTCGGTAGAAGAGATGATAGAGCCTAGCAGCAAGGCTTCCAAAATCGCAATATCCCACATCAAATAGATAAAGCAAGCCAAAATCACTGCCGTAATCAAAACTCCAAGTGTTGCCAACATCACCCCGCTAACAACCACCGGTTTAATCTGCCCCCAATGCGTATCAAGCCCTCCGCTATAAAGAATAAAAATCAGTGAAACCGAGCCAACCGCTTGCGCCAAAAGTGCATTATCAAACTTGATTCCAACAATCCCCTCACTTCCTAACAACATTCCCAAAATCAAAAATACAAGCAATAAAGGAAATCCGACTTTTTCTGAAACCTTACTCGCATAAACACTAATAAATAAAATGGCTCCAATCGCGATGATATAAAGATGTAAATTATTCACAATTTCTGTCAAAATTTCTCCTTTAGAATCCTAAATCTTCACTCGGGATTGCAAAGCGCGAATAATTGAAAGCTGGTCAATATTTTCTAAACTCACGCCTGTGGGAACGCCTTGTGCAATTTTGGTAAATTGCAACCCCAAATATTCTAATTTATCTTCCAAATACAACATTACACTTTCATTGCCCAAAGTCGGGCTAAAAGCAAAAATCATCTCTTTTGTATGATTTTTTTGTATGATTTTCTCTAAATGTTTCAAATCCAATTTTTCAAGACTTTCTATTACAAAATATTTACCCAAAAACTCTCCACTCTCCTCTAACAAAAAAATCTCTCTAGGATTCGCAACAATGCACAATTCGCCATTATTGCGCGTATTATCACTACAAATAGAGCATAAAAAATCATTGGAGATTCCACCACATTCCTCGCAAATTCGTAGTTGTTGGACACAGCATTCAATATTATGCGCTAAACTTAACGCGCTAAACTTATCCTCAAATGCCAAAAAATACGCTAAACGCGTAGCAGATTTTCTGCCAATACTTGGAAGTTTCTCTAAAGATTCTACAAGTTTTGCAAAATTTTCAGGATAAGATTTCATTGTCTCTTAGCTCTCCTCTTCCCTATTAATTCCCATTTCTTTAGATTCTTTAATAGCTTCTAAGGCAGAATTTGCCAACATTTCTGCAACTTCGCGACTGCCATTAATGACTTCATAAAGTCCGATTCCTCTTAAGTCTGCCTCTATTGTCTCCTCATCGGTTTGGGCAATCACTCTTACAAGATGTGAAATATCCATAATATGCCGACAAGCCTTTTCAATCGCCAAAGGAGATTCCACACACAAGATGACAACTTTTGTTTTTTGGATTCCAATTTCTCTAAAAATCATTTTATCTGTGATATTGCCATACACAATATTGCAACCCTTTTTGATTCCCTCTTCTACGCGTTCATAATTGGAATCCACCACAAGCGTTGCAACATCACAACCACTAAAAAACTCTAACACCTTTTTGCCCAAAGTTCCATATCCGCAAATCACAACTTCATAGGAATGCTCCGCCTGCGATTTTTGATTAATCCCAGCCTTGCTGCCAATTTTTGCAATCTTAAGCGGAATCCTAAAAATTTTTAGAGCAAATTTAACACACAAATCCAATCTATCCAAGATAAAAGGCGTCGCAATCATTGAGAAAATTACCATTAAGGTTAAGAATTGATAAATTTCATTTGGAGTAATAGAAGCGACAAATTCACTTCCAAAAACCCCATTCAAGATTCCGCCATCTAATCTTAAATTTAGAATCTTATGTTGGCTAGCAAGCAAGAAAATAGCAAAAGAAAATTCTCCAATTTGCGAGAGAGAAAGCGCGATACGCATTGCAACTTTTGCCCCTCTTAAAAAACTTAAAAACGCAAACATAATCAAAGTTTTAATCAGCAACATCAACGCGACAAGTAAGAGCACGACGATAAAATATTTTGCTAAAAAAATCACATCTACTTGCATACCAATCGTGATAAAAAAAACTCCTAAAAGCAAATCACGAAAATACACCAAAACGCTTGCCACTTGATGTTTAAAAGGCGAATTAGAGACAAGCATTCCTGCTAAAAATGCTCCAAGCGAGAGAGAAAAGCCAAAGTATTTACTAAGATACGCTGAACCTAGCACGATTAAAAACACCGTCCCGACAAAAATTTCATCTGTTTTCATCTTGGCACTTGAACGCAACACAATACGCGCAAGGAATCTACCGGGCAACATCAAAAGCAATAAGACAATGACTGCCGAAACGCCTGTGCTTAACAGCATTTCACCCATACTTAAATCTTGATTGCTCAAAAGTTTAATCATTAGCAAAATAGGAATCACTGCAATATCTTGAAAAACTAAAATGCCTACTGCTGCCATTCCATAAGGCGTTTTGGTCTGATTGGTTTCATTGAGACTTTTTAAAACGATTGCCGTAGAGGACAAACTCACCGCGCTTGCTAAAATAATAGAAGTGTCAAGATTAAATCCTATCAAATAATGACAAATAGCATAAAATGCGGCTATGGAGATTCCAATTTGCAACCCGCCAAAGAGCAAAACTTCTTGCTTCATCTGTGTGATTTTTTTGAAGCTAAAATCAAGTCCTATCATAAACATCAAAAACACGATTCCAAGTTCCGCAGCTTCGTTTAAATCCACAGAATCCTCAACGCGAAATCCAAAAATATAAGCCGTCAGTGTTCCTGTAACAATGTAGCCAATAATTGCGGGAATTTTGAGTTTATTTAAAACAATCCCAGAAACTACCGCCATAGCCAAAACACAGATAACAATAAGTAAATTGTCTATTTCACACCTCTAAAAATAAAATTTTGAAATTATATATAAAATTTATTAATTTTTAAAAATTCACTTCAAATCTTTTGTGATTTTGTTTTTGGATTCCATTTTTTGTGGAATCTTAATGGGCAAGATTCTTTCATTTGAATCGCTTCGGGTAAAGCTCTCGCAAGGACGTGGTGGCTAGTTTTGCATTCTTGCAAAAAACCTTAGCCTTTCGTGGCGTAGTTACGAAGCAGTTGCGCAAACAAGCTCACGCACGCACGCACGCTTTGAACCCAAAATCCACAATGAATCAAAAGTAAATCACCATTAGTGAGATTTTAAACTTTTGCTTTTAAAAACTCTTGATACAAAGTTTCTAGTTTCTTGCGAGATTCTATATATTCTATATTTTTTGGTGCGACAGATTCTAATAATTCCAAACGCTTTTGCAAATAATTAAAAAGTTGATATTGAATATCTGGAATCTTATTTAAATCATCACTCATTCCTTTGATAATCGTCTTTGCAGGGATTCCAACTGCGGTGGAATTAGGAGGAACAGGGCGAATCACAACAGAATTTGCGCCAATTTTTGAATGTGCTCCTACGACAATATTTCCTAGCACCTTAGCCCCCGCGCCAATAATTACAAAATCTTCAATCGTCGGGTGTCGCTTTGTGCGCTCCAAACTCACGCCCCCAAGGCTTACACCTTGATAAATCACGACTTCGTTGCCTACTTCTGCCGTCTCACCAATCACTACGCCGTGCCCGTGGTCAATAAATACCCGATGTCCAATTTTACACGCAGGGTGAATATCCACATTTGTAAGCCATTGCGTGATTCCCATAAAGATTCTTGCTATGACTTTAAAGCCCTGATAATAAAGCTTGTGAGCGATTCTATAATGCACCAAAGCAATCAATCCGGGATAATTAAAAAACAATTCAATTTTAGAATTAATCGCAGGGTCTTTCTCTAAAATGACTGCAAAATCTTCTTTAATCGTGCCAAAAAGTGTGGTGGCATAGCTCAAGATTTTTCTCCTTCACTCTTGAATACCGTTCTTAAATAGCCATTTTCACTAAGCATTACATAAAGTTGCCCCAAAACCTCCTTTTTGGCGTCCTCTGGAATCTCTTTGCTCTCTTCTAGTCGCTGCTTGAGGCAACGTTCAATCTCTTTGGTATCATAATCCAAATCCTCTAACACATCTAGGATTGTTTGCGATTCTAGCAGATTTTCAATCTTATATCCGCCCTCTTCCTCGTCAAAAACGACGCTAAATTCTGTGGGGTGCGTGAATAGATTATGACGCATTCCCAACACTTCTTGATATGCTCCCACCAAAAAGAATCCCAAGAAATATTCTTCTTCATTGACATCAATATCGTGTAGGAATAATGGGGTGTTTTTGTCAAATGCCACTTCTCCGTCACTATCACAAGTAATATCCCAAAGGCTCGCAGAACGCGTAGGACGACGATTCAACCTATCCAATGGCATTACAGGGAATTTCTGCGCCAATCCCCAATAATCAGGCAAACTTTGAAAAAAGCTACAATTTAGCAAGTATCTCTCTTGCACCTGCTCTTGAATCCGAATAATATCGCTATGGTTTTTGTGCTTTAAAATCTTAATTACTTTTTTGATAATCAAATGCACAAGCACTTCGGTGTTGCTCCTATCTTGCAAATCAATATAACCCAAATCAAAAAGCGTTAGCAAAGATTCCATATGCTCTAAGCTATCGTGCAGATATTCTATCGCGTAACGCTCATTAATTGTATTGTATAAGTCAAAAAGTTCCTCTATCAAAGGGGGATTTTTCTCCTTTAAGTGCAATGCCTTTTCATCATATTCTTGAGAGAATAACTCCAAAACAGGCGCAATCAATACCGCGTGGCTAGCAGAAACATAGCGTCCGGATTCTATGAAAATATTTGGCTCAGGCTCTTTTTTGTTTTTGGCAATTTCTTTGAGCGTAAAAACAACATCTCCGCTAAATTCCGCAAGTGTATAGTTGCGATTCTGCTGATTTTCGTGTTGTGCATATTCCACCGCAAGCCCACCGCCAATATTGACGTTATTAAGATTCTTTGCTCCCATTTTGCGCAACTCTGCGTAAATATTCCCTGCTTCTCTTAGAGCTTTTTTGAGCGGAGAAATATCACTGATTTGACTACCAATATGAAAATGAATCATTGTAAATTTGTTTAGCAAATCATTTTTACGCAGTAACGCAATCGCTTCTACAAGCTCGCTTGCGGTCAAGCCAAACTTGGAATTAATCCCTCCGCTTTTTGCCCAGATTCCAATTCCCGTGCTATGCAAGCGGATTCTAAGCCCAATTTTTGGGTAAGGTTTGCCGAGTGTTTTTGCAACTTCAATAATTGTTTCAAGCTCATTTAATCCCTCAATCGTCAAGGTAATATCGTGCCCCATTTTAGCGGCAATAAACCCTAAAGAAATCATTTCTTTGTCTTTAAAGCCATTGACCGTAATGGGTGCATTCTCATTCGTATAAGCCATAGCAACAATCAATTCGGATTTACTTCCTGCTTCTAGCCCATAACAACGATGCGTTGTATTTTCCATAAGAGGCAGGATAAAATTAGGATAATGATTGACTTTGATAGGAAAAACTGCTTTGAATTTGCCCTTGTAATGATATTCTTTAATAGCACTCTCAAAGCTTGTAAAAATTTTTTCTACTTGCTTTTTCATCAAATGAGGAAAGCGTACCAAAAGAGGACCACGATAGCCATCTTCCCGCACTTGCTTAACAATGTTAATCAATGCAGGTTTATTTTGATGATTGACTTTTACCTGCCCATCTTCAATAATAAAATCATCTTTTCCCCAATATTCAATCCCATAATCTACCATTTATCAACCTTTATTGCACCTGATTTTTACTTCAACCCACTTATGCTTTTATGTCTAATAAAGTCTGCAACATAGAATCCTCTGTTTGAATGCTTTGTGCATTCGCCTCCGCTCCTCTTTGTGCCACGATTTGCCCTGTCATTTCACGCGTCAAATCTACATTAGAGCTCTCCAAAGTCCCTTGTGAAACACTCGTTGAATCTGTCGCAGTGGTATCCATTGTATTTTGTCCAACACCCACAGCATAAAAACTACCATAACTCCCAATATTTTGGCTAATTGTATTCATTGTCTATCCTTATAGATTGCATATTAAAGTTTGCAAAACTATAACCAAAAAATCTAAAATTTATTTTTAAAATTAATATTTTGCAAAAAGTTCTTAATAAACTCGTTTCATTCAAACACACCATTTTAATACTAATACACTAAACTTTTTTGCAACAAATCTAACATTTTAATTTCTTTTCCAAGTTTCTTTTGATAAATGACATAATTTGCTAGCACCTTTTTACCATATACGCGCGATTCCTCATAAGGAATCATCTCCATACTAAACCAAGGGTCTAAGGGATTATTCTTTTTAAACAAATGGTTTTTCCCCAATAATCTACGCGTAAATCCCGGACCTCCATTGTAAGCATAGGCAATAAAGAGCGGGTGGTTAAATTCTCGCACGAGAGGACGCGTGAAATATTCCGCATAAGGCACATTTACAGCAGGGTCAAACATATCAAAATATCCCACCTTATCCTCTTCTTTTAGCTCCTTAGCAATCGCCTTGACATTAAAGGGCATAAGCTGCATAAGACCTAGCGCATACGAAGTAGAAATTGCAGTGGGAATAAACAAGCTTTCTTGCCTTGCAAGAGCATATAGCAAAGCTTGTTTGTCTTGAGGAAAACGTGAAAAAACTTCCTTATAGGGCATTAAAAAGTATTCGGTATCTTTTTGACGCGCAAGCCAAATATAATGTGCCTTTGTCTCCTCACTATCTACCTTTGCCAATAATTGCTGACGACGAGAGTTTGCGTCCTTGCCTTTAATAGACTTAAAGGAATCGCGAATACGTTCCCATTCAAAAGGATTCTTAAAATTCCAACTTGCATTTTTTTGCTGTGTTGGCACATCATACACAAGCGTAAATTTAGGCTCAACCTGCATAATCTCAAGACTTGCAAGCACATAGACATCTACCATTTTAGAATCGCTTAAGGTTTGTAGATATTTTTTGTCCCCACTTGCCAAATATGCCCAAAAATTCGCACGATTCTTATTAAAAATATGCTTTGCTGTCGTTTGTGAATACGCAAAAAAGCTAAGGGCTTGTTGATTTTTCTGATACCTCATTGCGTTTAAGCCCAAATAAAACGCGCTTTCTGCGTCCAATGCACTCAAAATTTCCTCTGAATTTAGCGCGGTTAAGGAGCGATTGAAGTTATCTAAATTTGTGTGCATAATCATACTTTTAAGCGCGCGATTAAAGGTTGCATTGCGTTCTTTTAATAGCCTTGTTAAGGTTTCTTTGGAAATCGCAAAGTCTAAACGATTGCGATAACTCGGTGAAATTGCAAAATAAAAATCTCCAAAAGTTTTTGCGTCTTGTGTGATAAGATGTGCAAAAGGGTCTTTAGCGGCTAAAATTTGTAAATTTTTTGCAAGTTTTTGGTTATGAGGTTGCACATTTTGCGAAAGCTTTTTCAATGTTTTTTTATCTAAGGATTCTGCTTTTTTCGCAGTGAGTGCAAGGGCGATACATTGAGAATCCTCCTTTAAAAGCTTCTCTAAACTCATTCGCTCGCAAATTGTTTTGCGTGAAAGTGTTTTATTGCTTCCCTTTTTAAAATACAATCCAAAAAGTTTTGCGTTTTTACGAATCGCAAGATTATAAGCCTCTTTTGCTTCTTGCGGGGTAATTTCTTGTTGCAAAAACAGCCAAATATAAAAATCACGCGAAACCCCAGCGGGTTGCTTTTTGAGATAATCTAAAGTAATCTTTTGGTTAAGTGTTGGAATTGCATTTGCGTTTTTGGATTGGGTTGTCTTTGTAGGTTTGGATTCCTTTTTGGTTGTGGTTTGTTTGCTTGGAGTGTGCTTGGGATTCTGCTTCGCTTCTTGCGTATTTTGCGCTAAAAGCGAAGCAACAAAAATCAATAAAAATAAAAAACTTTTCATCTACTCACCCTTTATAAACTATGTGCTAACCCAAAAAGCAGCTTGACGACAAATAAATCTACAAACTTCAATGCCAAAATTACAATAATCGGTGCAATATCAATGCCACCAATCAGCGTGGGAATAACTTTGCGAATCTTTGCATATAAAGGCTCTGTGAGTTTGTAGAGAATCTGCACAATCGGATTATAAGGGTCAGGACGCACCCAAGTAATCAATGCAGCAATAATCACAACCCAAATATAAATGTTAATCACCATACTTAAAATCTGCGCAAGAGCTTCAATCAATGTGCTTAAAACCATTCTAACTCCTTACAATCTCTTTTAGATAGAGACGCAAAATAGGAAACAAATCACTTAATTCTGGACCATGCGTAAAGCCGGTAAGCAAAAAGCGCAAGGGTTTAAAAAACTTCTTGCCTTTTAGAGTGCTTTTTTGCATTGCAATTTCTTTAAATGCGTTAAACTCGCCTCTTGTCCAATCTTGCTCCTCTAGCATTTCCAAAAGCGTTTTTTGCAAACTCAAGGTTTCTGCTTTAAACTCCAAAATCTCTGTATTTTGGGATTCTGCCTCCGATAAATCTTTTTTATCCAAAGATTCTATTTGATTTAAAATCAATGTTTTTTTGACAAAGATTCTATCAATTTTTTCTCGTATTTCATTTAATGTGCTTGCCTCTTGCAAATAAATCTTTGCCAATGCGCCAATAGAGGAATCTTTATAACCTAAAAGCACCGCCAAATCTTGCTCACAGAGCCGCTTAAAATGCTCACGATTAAGGAATTTTAGTTTATCAATATCAAACCGCGCCGGAGCCTTTGCGATTTTACTTATATCAAACCATTCCAAAGATTCTTGCAGTGTGAAAACCTCACAAGGCGTTTTATTTCCCATTAAAATAAGATAATTCACAATGGCTTGCGGTAAAAATCCAGAATCTAGCAGCCATTGCACGCTAGACGCATTATCGCGCTTACTCATCTTTTTACCCTCATCATTTAGCAAAATGGGCAAATGAGCAAATTTAATTTCTTTATTATAGCCCAAACTTTGATGAATCAACATTTGCTTAGGAGTATTGCTCACATGGTCTTCACCACGCACAATAAAATCTATATCATAAAGCATATCGTCTGCGGCACAAGCGAAATTATAAGTTGGGATTCCATCTTCTTTTAAAATCACAAAACTATCTATTTCATTGGGAGCAAATTCAATTTCACCCTTGATACAATCTACAAATTTCATCTCCACTTGAGAGCCACGCAAACGCACGACAGGCTTAGGATTCGTTGCCTTTTCTAATTCTGCCCAAGAATCATCGTAGCGGAACGCCTCGTGCCGCGCCTTTGCTTCCTCGCGTTTATTTTCCAAAAACTCTTTGGTGCAATAGCAATAAAACGCACTACCCTGTGCTAGCAAATATTCGGCAAGTTGGCGATGATGTGGAAAATTATTACTCTGATAGACGAGATTATCCCAAGTGATTCCAAAGAGATGAAGCAAAAACATAATATCTTTATCTTTGCCCTCAATATTGCGTGCGGTGTCTGTATCCTCAATGCGAAGCAAAAATTTTTCATTTCTTTGTTTGGCTAAAATATAATTAAATACCGCTGCACGCAAATTTCCTGTGTGCATATCTCCTGTTGGAGAGGGCGCAAATCGCAACATTTATCAACCTTATATAATATTTTAGAAAACTTAGATTTTATCATAAGCAAGATTAAAATATTCAATTATTTTGTGATTGATTTTACTCTTGCCCTTGTGTTCTTTTGTGCCTTTGCAATTTTGCCACTGCGTCTTTGCAAGCATTTTTGTAAAAAATATGCGACAATCTATTAATGTAGAATCTCGCTTTTAAGATTCCATTGTAAAGGTTGATTTATGCAAGATTATAGATTGCTTAGGGTTAAGCCCTCGCGATAACGAAAATAAGCTGTCATTGCGAGAAATAAACGAAGTGGGAGACGAAGCAATCTATAATAATGCAAACAGAAAATAAAGCAATGGAATCGTAAAAGTGGAGCTAAAACTCTACAACAAAGCCACGATTCAAACCTGCAAAATCTTGATAAAACTGCAAACTTTTATGCGGCAAAGTTTGCAGATAAGATTCCACACTTTCTTTTTGATTGTAACCCATTTCGCAAATTAAAAACGGAATCTTACAATCAAAGCCAAGCTGAATAATATGCAACAGCATTTCATCGCCTCTTTTCCCACCAAAAAGAGCATTTTGAGGTTCAAACTTCAGTGAGGGAGGCAGAATCTCGCCCTCCTTGATATAAGGAGGATTTGCAAGCAATAAATCAAAAGAAATCTTTAATGTTTTATTAAAATCCAAATACGCACTTCTATGCAAAGTTAAATTCTCTGCTCCAAATCTCACTTTATTCACATAGGCGTTAAAAAGGGCTTCGGGTGAAATATCGCTTGCGTGAAATTCTCGTTTGGGATTCTTTGAGGCAAGCAACACGCTAATTGCCCCACTCCCTACCCCAATTTCTGCGATTCTTTTGCAAGATTTTTGCACAATCCAATCCAACGCCTTTTGCACTAAAATCTCTGTTTCTGGACGCGGAATCAACGCACCATACGAAACATACAACTCTTCACCATAAAAGCTCACGCTCTCTATTAAATATTCTATCGGCTCGTGAAGACTTCTGCGCAGAATCAATTTCTTAAAAGATTCCAACCAAAAAGGCGGAATCGTTGTTTCAAAATTACAATGCAAAGCAACTCTAGGCTGCTTTAAAACAAACCCAAGCAAGATTTCGGATTCTAAAAGCGGGCGCGGAATCCCTTGTTCTTTTAGTTTTTGTGCGCCATATTGGAGGGCTTTTTGAATACTCCATTGCGATTCCATTACTTAGACTTCACTTAAACTTTTGAGATTCTGTGGTTTGTTTGCGAGATTTGCACAACCTAATGCCATTAAGCGCGCCATTAAAGGCGGGTGGCTATAAAAAAATCGCATATACAAAGGGTGAGCCAAAGGAAAGGAATTGTTTTCTTTAACAAGGACCAATAGTGCATTTGCAAGAGATTCTGCGCTTGTTAGCTCTGCACCAAATCTATCGGCTGCAAATTCGTTTTGACAACTCCTCCAATTGACTAGCAACATAAAATACAATCCAATCGGCGAGCTTAAAAGCAACAAAAATACAATCAATGCGTGCGTGCTTCGCTCTAAATTTGCTTCAACAAACAAAGATTCAGGCAAGTTTGCCACCACAAACAATAAAATACCAAAGAATCCAAGCACAAGCCCTAGCATTTTGTAAATATCATAATGTTTAAAATGTCCAAGCTCGTGCCCCAAAACAGCAAGAATGGAATCACTTGAGATTTTTTCTAACAAAGTATCAAACAATATCACGCGTTTTGCGCGTCCTAGCCCTGCAAAATACGCATTCAATCTCCCATCGCGTCTAGAAGCGTCCATTACAAAAACGCCTTTGCTTTGGAATCCCACACGATTTAGCAAAGCAGTGATTTTATCTTGTAGTTCTGGATTTTCAAGCGGAGTGAATTTATTAAACATCGGCGCAATCAAAAGAGGATACAAGAAATTCACCCCAAGGAGCAAAACCGCTCCAAAAAGAAAGACATAAACTTCCCAAAATTGCACTTCTAAAATAATCCAACTAAAAACAAAAATCAATATTCCGCCCACAACCAACAATAAAGCAAAAGATTTCAGAGTATCTGCGACAAAAAGCTTCCACCCGCCTTTTGCAAAACCAAATCTTTTATCAACAACCAAAGTCTGATAGGCTTCCAAAGGCAAATTTACTAATACCCCGACAACAAGAAACACAAGCACAAAGACGACAGATTTCATCAAAGGAGATAGCTCCAAAGCCGAATCTAAGGCAGAAAAACCAAAAAGAATCCAAAAACTCACAAGCAAAAAATCTAAACTCACGCTATAGATTGCGATTTTTTCACGCACACTTGCATAATCTGCTGCCTTTAAAAACGCACTAGATTCCAAAATATAAGGTGGCTTGGCTCTTTCTTGTCGGATAAAATTCCACTGCAACAAAGAAAGAATCAGCTTCGGAAGACTAAAAAATAAAGCATAGCACACAATTAAATTCATTTATAAACCTTTCAATGGATTGGATTAAAAGTTTTCTAGGGCAAACTTCATATCCTTTTCAATCACGATTCCGTGCGTTTGCCCCTCAAAACTTTAAAATACACCACACAAGCACTTTCTTGCGTGATTCTATTTGCAAGAGATTGCGCACTCAAAAAAGACTTTTTCTCAACTAAATGACTTTCTAATTCTCCTTGTATGATAAAAATCAAAGGGCAATTCTTTAGCCGAATCTCTCTAGGTAGAAAGGAAGCTTCTCCCCACCACAAAGATGGGGAATTAATAAAAAAATGCCAAAAAGAAAAAGATGATTTTCATTAAAAGAATCTTAAAAAAATTCTTTAATGCGTCAATTTTTCAAAAAGCCAAATGAAATAAAATTTCCAAAATTTTGCGTATTATAACAAAAGCATATATAAAATTATTGTTTAATAATGTATAATCCAAAAATTGTATTAAAATAATTGGGAATTTTATATGGGAATTTTTGAACGAAACGATATTGCTATTGACTTAGGCACAGTGAATACTATCGTGCGCAATGATATGGAAACAACACTTTTTTGCGAAGCAACTTGTATCGCTCTTGAAAAAAAATATAATTCTCGTCGCATTCTAGCAATTGGTGATTCGGCAAAAAAAATGCTAGGACGCACCCACGACGAAATAGAAGTGATTAATCCTCTTTTAAATGGAGCAATCAGCGATTTTGAAACCACTAAAATCTTTATGAACGCAATTTTGCAAAAAGCAAAGGCGGGTTCGCTCTCTCCTCGCGTGGGCATTAGTATCCCCCAAAACCTCACGCAAGTAGAGAGACATTCTCTCTATGAAGCAACAATGCTTGCTGGAGCAAAAGAAGTGCTACTCATAGAAGACCCTTTTAGTGCAAGTGTCGGAGCTGGGCTAGACATTTCTACTGCACGCGCAAAAATGATTATTGATGCAGGAGGAGGACTTGTAGAAGTCAGCATTATTTCTTTAAATGGACTAATTACGAGTGCTTTTACCAAAGAAGCAGGGGATTTCATAGATTTTGCTTTAGTAGAATATTGTCGCCACAACAAAAATATTGGAATCAGTAAGGAAATGGCGGAGAGCTTAAAACGCAAAATCAATGTTTTTGCTAAGAATCCCACCATTCACATTGGCGCAAAAAACCTTGCCAATAGTATGCCCATAGAATGTGAATTGGATTTAGAGGAGTTTAAGGGCGTTATTTTAAGTAGTCTTTACAAAATCAAAGACATTATCATTGAAGCTATCCATAATGCGCCCCCGCAAATTGCGCCTGATTTGATTGAAGATGGAGCAACTTTGACGGGTGGCTTAGCACTGATTCCGGGTATTAAGGATTTCTTGGAAAAAGAACTTAGAATGCAAATCCACCTTACCCCCGACCCGCTTTTGGACATCTCCAAAGGTGTTTGGCGGATTATGCAAGATTATGAATCTTTTGAAAAAAGTTTATAATGGATTCTCACTCTTTGCTTGAACCCCTTGCCACACCAAGTGGAATCCAAGCCTTTTTAAGTCGCGCACCGCTTAATATCGCCTTTCACGCGGGAGGAGATTCTAAAGAAAATGTAGAATCCCATCGCTCCCTTTGTATTGCCCCTTTCCCTCTTTCCTCTCTTGCTTATCTCAATCAAGTGCATAGCAATAAGATTCTAAAGGCGCAAAGGGGAGGATTATTAGGTGATGGTGATGGAATCTTGATTGCGCAAAAAAATATCATCGGGCTAGTTATGGTAGCGGATTGCAATCCGATTTTGCTCTTTGATAGTAAGCATAAAGCCCTAGCATTGCTACACGGCGGACGCGCAGGCTTGCAAAAAGGCATTATTCCCAATGCCCTAGAACAAATGCAGCAAGAATTTAACACGCAAGCCTCCGATTTGTTTGCCTATGTTGGACCCTCTATTCGCGCGTGTTGTTATGAAGTAGGTGAGGAAGTCTTAAGAGATTCTCTCTTGCAAACAGGCAAAATCGTGCGTCAAGGCAAGATTTACTTAGATTTAATCGCGATTATAGAATCTCAATTTAGAGCCGCAAACATCACAAATTACGACATTTCAACGCATTGCACTTGCTGCACTTCTGCTTACTTTTCTTATCGCAAAAATCCCCAATGCGGACGCTTTGGATTATTTGCATATCTAACTTAAAGGAGACAAACCGATGATTATTATCCCAGCAAGGCTCAAATCCACGCGTTTTCCCAGCAAGGTTTTGGCGCAAATTCGTGGAATCCCTATGATTGTGCGCACGGCAGAACTTGCCAAGACGATTGATGATGTTATCGTCGCTTGTGATGATTCTCTTATCGCAGAGGTTTGCACGCGCTATGGTGTGCGCTCAATCCTTACAAGCAACACGCACGAAAGCGGAACAGACAGAATCGCAGAATGTGCGCGGATTTTAAAACTTGATAAAAAGGAAATCATCATCAATCTACAAGGCGATGAACCTTTCTTAGAACAAGAAGTGATTTTGCGCCTTAAAACCTTGATGGAAAAGGAAGCAAAAAAACGCGGTGCGATTCCTTTTATGGGGAGTTGCGCCAAACCCATTACCAAAGAAGAAGCCAACGACCCAAACCTTGTGAAAGTTGTCTTGAATGCCAAAAATGAAGCGATTTATTTTTCGCGCTCCTTGATTCCTTATGATAGAGAAAATCTTATCCAACATAATGAGCAGTATTTGGGACATTTAGGAATCTATGCGTTTAGTGGCGAAAGCCTGCAAGCTTTTTGCAATTTACCAAAATCTATTTTAGAATCCATAGAGAAACTAGAGCAGTTGCGTGCATTAGAGCATTCTAAAACTATCGTAATGGCAAAAGTAGAATCGCAATCTTTTGGGATTGACACGAAAGAGGACTTGGAGCGCGCCTTGAAAATGTTTGGCAAGAGACTTTCCACCTCATCGTGATGAGATTCTGTAAGGAATCTTGGTATGCGCGTCATTGCAAAGCCTCATTAGAGATTGTGGCAATCTATAATTTTGCAAATAGAAAAACAAAACAATGGAATCGTAAAAGTTAAAGGCTAGATTTTGGATTATGGATTGCTTTGCCTCGCTCGCAATGACGAAAAAATAAGCTGTCATTGTTAAAGATTAATTTTGCAAAACCCAAACTTGCAAATCTATAATGTCGCAGCTAAGGACGAGTGATTCAAGATAAATATAAGATTACATTAAGCTTTTTTAGGGTAAAAGCCAAAAGTTGTTTTGCAAAAATTTCAAGCAAGCAAAATTAAAAATAAAAACTAAAAAATATCATCTCTAGGGAGTTTTATTATGGAATCTAAAAAAGTTTATTTAGATAATAATGCAACAACTATGCTAGACCCACAAGCCAAAGAGTTAATGGAATCTTATTTTTGTCAAAAATATGGCAATCCAAACTCGTTACATAGTTTTGGCACAGAAACACATACAGCGATTCGTGAGGCATTTAATCATCTCTATGAAGGGATTAACGCGCACGATGAGGACGACATCATCATCACTTCTTGTGCGACAGAAAGCAACAATTGGGTTTTAAAAGGCGTGTATTTTGATACTTTGCGCTTTGGCGAAAAGAATCATATCATCACGACACAAGTAGAACACCCTGCGATTCTATCTACCTGTCGGTTCTTGGAAACGCTAGGCGTGGAAGTAACTTATCTACCCATTGGAGAAAATGGCACTCTAAACCCAAATGCGGTTGAAGCTGCCATTACAGACAAAACCGCATTGGTTAGCGTAATGTGGGCAAACAACGAAACGGGGATTATTTTCCCTATTGAAGAAATTGGAGCAATTTGTAAAAAGAAAGGCGTGCTTTTTCACACAGACGCCGTGCAAGCTATCGGCAAAATCCCTGTTGATGTGCAAAAAGCAAATGTGGATTTTCTAAGCTTTAGCGGGCATAAATTCCACGCTCCTAAAGGAATCGGGGGGCTTTATATTCGGAAAGGCGTTAAGCTTACTCCTTTGTTTCACGGAGGAGAACATATGGGTGGCAGACGCAGCGGAACACTCAATGTTCCTTATATCGTGGCATTAGGGGAAGCAATGCGACAAGCTACACTTCATTTGGATTTTGAACGCAACAATGTGCGTCATTTACGCAATAGATTAGAAGATGCTTTACTAGAGATTCCCGATGTCTTTGTCGTGGGTGAGCGGGCTTTGCGTGTGCCAAACACGATTCTAGTAAGCATTCGTGGGGTAGAGGGAGAGGCAATGTTGTGGGATTTAAACAAATATGGCATTGCTTGCTCCACAGGAAGTGCGTGTGCGAGTGAGGACTTGGAAGCAAATCCTGTAATGAGCGCGATTGGCGCGGATAAAGAATTGGCACATACCGCAATTAGAATCTCACTTAGTCGCTTTAACACAAAAGAAGAAATTGACTATGCCATTGAAGTTTTTAAAAAATCTATTGCGCGTTTGCGCTCTATTTCAAGCAGTTATTAGAGAAACAAATTAAGAATCAAAGGAAAAAGAATGGCAAAAAATGAATTATTAGGTGGCGCGTTATGGGACGCATATAGCAAAAAAGTAAGCGAGAGAATGGACAACCCAACCCATTTGGGAGTTATCACACAAGAGGAAGCAGACAAAAGAGGCTTGAAGCTTATCGTAGCAGATTATGGCGCAGAAGCCTGCGGCGACGCGGTTAGGCTTTATTGGCTTATAGACGATAAGGACACGATTGTTGATGCAAAATTCAAAAGCTTTGGCTGTGGAACTGCGATTGCAAGCAGTGATATGATGGTGGAGCTTTGCTTGGGCAAAAAGGTGCAAGAAGCTGTAAAAATTACAAACCTTGATGTGGAACACGCTTTGCGTGATGATCCTGATACTCCCGCAGTGCCCGGACAAAAAATGCACTGCTCTGTAATGGCTTATGATGTGATTAAAAAGGCAGCAGCACTTCATCTAGGTAAGAATCCAGAGGACTTTGAAGATGAAATTATCGTCTGCGAATGCGCACGGGTAAGCTTGGGCACGCTCAAAGAAGTGATTAGACTAAACAATCTTAAAACGATTGAGGAAATCACGGAATACACTAAAGCGGGTGCGTTTTGCAAAAGCTGCATTAAACCCGGAGGACACGAGGAGAGGGAACACTATTTGGTAGATATTTTGCGTGAAGTGCGCGCGGAAATGGAAAATGAACTCCAAAGCAAAACCGATTTGGATTCCAAAGACAATTCAGAATTTGCCAATATGACGATTGTGCAAAAAATCAAAGCCATTGAATCCGTAATTGATGAAAAAATCCGCCCAATGCTGATGATGGACGGAGGTAATATGGAAATTATTGATTTAAAAAATGCAAGTGATGGCTATACCGATGTGTATATTAGATATTTAGGTGCTTGCAGCGGGTGTGCGAGCGGTGCGACAGGCACATTGTTTGCGATTGAATCGGTTTTGCAAGAAAACCTAGATTCTAGTATTCGCGTTTTTCCTGTGTGAAATCAATAGAATCCTAAATAAGGATTCTATTGTGTTTTGTTGCAAAGAGTGCTTCATTGCTTCTTCCTTGCAAAAAATTACTTCATAGCACACTACAAAGAGTTTGCCTAAGCTTGCAAATCCAAACAAAAACCATCTTTTACGATTCTATTGTTTGATTTTCTTCTTGCAAGATTTGGATTGCTACGAAGATAAATCGGCTTGTAAAGGGCACTTACCGCCTTACCCTTGCAAACCCAATGCTTCTAGCTCCTTTGTGATTTTAGCTAGCTTTTGCCTTTGCTCCTCTAAAGCTTGTTGATTTGTTTCTAACACATTTTTAGGCGCATTGGCTAAGAATTTTTCGTTTTTAAGCATTCCCTCTAGCTTATCAATCTCTTTTTGCGTTTTTTGCGCTTGCTTGCTTAGTCTTGCAATGATAGGGGCTAAATCAATTTCTGCTGTGGGCAAATAAGTTTCTAACTTTTCTGCAATATCTACTATACAATTTGGAATCTTAGCCTCCACAATCTCTAGGGATTCTACTTTTGCTAACTTGCAAACATATCTTATAAAAAGCTCACGCATAGATTCTGGAATCTTAGCATTTACATAAGCTTTTGCTATTTTTTGATTTGCTAAATCAATCGTAGCTTTTGCCCGCCGAATAGAAACAATAGAATCCAAAATCAATTCAAAAGTAGCGAAATTTTCTGCGTCTTGATAGGTAAAATTTGGATATTCTTGCACCATTATAGAGCCGCTTTGCTCCAATGTGCTACCATCTAGCTTATGCCACAAATAATCGCTAATAAAAGGCATATAAGGGTGTAAAAGCTTCATTGCTTCTTTGAAAATCGCACCAAGTTCTACAATAGAATCCTTATCTGCCTTGCTAAGCTCAATCCCCCAATCGCAAAACTCTCCCCACAAAAAGCGATAGAGCGTGCTTGCGCCATCGTTAAAGCGATAGGATTCCAAATGTCCGCGCACTTCGGAGATATTTTGGCTTAAAAGCTGTGCCAAATACTTACCAAGAGGAGTTTTAATTTCTTTTAACTCGCTAAGATTGGGGAATTTCTTTTCATTCAAGAGCAAAAAGTTGCACGCATTATAAAGCTTGTTTGTGAAATTTTTGCTAATTTCTAACTGATTTGGCACGAGCTTGACATCGCGTCCTTGCGCACAAAGAATCGCAAGAGTGAAGCGCAACACATCGGCACTATATTCTTCAATCTTTTCTAAAGGATCTACAATATTTCCCTTAGACTTGCTCATTTTATTGCCAAACTCATCTCGGACAAGTGCGTGCAGGTAAATATCAGGATAAGGGAGCTTGGAGAGGAAATGTTCCCCCATCATAAGCATTCTAGCAACCCAAAAAAACAAAATATCAAAGCCTGTAATCAGCAAAGAATTAGGATAAAATTCCTCTAAATCGTTTGCTTGCCATACCTCGCCCTCTCCCCATTTGCCATTGCCAAAACCAAGCGTTGAAAAGGGCCAAAGCGCAGAACTAAACCAAGTATCTAGCACATCGCAATCCTGCCTTACTGCCTCACTTCCACAATGTTTGCAAACCTTTGGAGATTCCACACTTGCAAACTGCCCTCCAC
The DNA here is from genome assembly GCF_029067145.1 of Helicobacter sp. Classification (GTDB taxonomy): domain Bacteria; phylum Campylobacterota; class Campylobacteria; order Campylobacterales; family Helicobacteraceae; genus Helicobacter_D. Next base: position 21,710 of record NZ_JAIEFA010000036.1, read on the forward strand.
AAGAATCACAATAAAACACCGGAATCCGATGTCCCCACCAAAGTTGGCGTGAAATACACCAATCCCTAAGCTCCCGCATCCACGCATTATAATTATTTTTCCATTGTGCAGGGAAAAAATTGCTCTCGTTTGCGTTGATTTTAGTAATCGCTTTTTGCGCCGCCTCTTTTTTCAAAAACCACTGCTTAGAAATGTAAGGTTCTACGATGTTTCCACAACGATAACAATGCCCTGTCTTGTTTTGGTAATCCTCAATCTTTTCTACAAAACCTAGTGATTCTAGCTTCTTTATAATCTGCTCGCGTGCTTCTAGCCGCTCCAATCCTGCAAACTCTCCTGCATTTTCATTGAGGATTCCATACTTATCAAACACCACAATCTGCTCTAAATTATGCCGCTTGCCCACTTCATAATCGTTTGTATCGTGTGCGGGCGTTACCTTGACAGCACCTGTCCCAAACTCCATATCCACGTGCGAATCGGCAACAATTGGAATCTCACGATTCAAAAGCGGCAAAATCACTTTTTTGCCTACAAGATGAGAAAACCTAGAATCGCTAGGATTTACCATTACCGCACTATCGCCAAAATAAGTTTCTGGACGCGTGGTAGCCACTACAACATAATCTTTAGAATCTTTTAGAAAATAGCGCAAATAGTAAAGTTTGCCCTTGTTTTCTTTGTATTCTACTTCCACATCAGAAAGCGCACCATCGTGGGTGCACCAATTCACCATATATTTGCCTTGAATAATCAATCCCTCATCATAAAGCTTGACAAAAGCCTCTTTCACTGCATTTTGCAATCCCGTATCCATAGTAAATCGCGTCCTACTCCACGCAGGAGAGCTGCCAAGTTTGCGCATTTGATTTAGAATCATTCCACCGCTTTTTTCTTTCCATTCCCACACTTTTTGGACAAATTTCTCGCGCCCTAACTCCTCTTTCTTGATTCCTTGTGCGAGAAGTTGCTTTTCTACAACATTTTGTGTTGCGATTCCTGCGTGGTCAAGTCCGGGCTGCCAAAGCGTCTTAAAGCCGTCCATTCGTTTATAACGCACGATAATATCTATCAAGGTATGATTGAGTGCGTGTCCAATATGCAAACTGCCTGTAACATTAGGAGGCGGAAGCATAATGCAGAATCTCTTGCCTGACTTTTGGATTCCTTGATTTCCATTGATTTCAAAATAACCCGCTTCCTCGCAAAATTGATAATAAGCAGATTCTACTTCTTTGGGTTGGTAGGTATTTTGCGCTTTGGAGTTTTGCTCTTCTTGTGGATTTTTCTCTAAATCGTTTTGCATAAAAGCCCTTTTGTGCCTAGCAAAATAAAAATTGGAATAGTTTTTGCTAGCTTTTGATTTGAATTTAGAATTTTACCAATAAAAATTTAAATTTCTTTATTTTTCATTTTAAAAATGCTTAAAACTGGATTTAGAGCTAAAAATTATGGTAAAATGCGAAATCATATCAAAAAAGGAGTTCGTAATGAAAGGTGAAAAATTTCATATAAAATCCCCGATTTTAGGGTTTGATAATGTTAGCGAAGTAGAATTTGCAGAAGTAGATGACGGGGCATTAGGATTTTTATCCTTACAAGGGCAAGATGTAGAGTTGTTGCTGATTAATCCTTACAAAGTGCGTGAGTATTCCTTTGAAGTGCCTGTCGCAATTCAAACCTTGCTTGATATTCATAAAAACTCAAAGGTAAAAGTATTTTGTGTCTTTGTGCGCGAAAAAGAATCCGAGATTCGTATCAACTTCTTAGCACCTATTATTTTAAATGACGACAACAAGACTTTAGCGCAAGTCGTTTTAAATGCCAAAGAATATCCAAATTTTGGCGTAGCAGAATCTATCAAAAACTACATTAAAGAATAGTCGGGTTGCCCCTCTCAACCCTCAATGCCCAGCAAAAGGAAGCTTCACAAGCTCCTTGCGGGCATAATCTTATCATTGCCTCTGCGGGCACAGGCAAAACTTCCACGATAGTTGGTAGAATCTCTCATTTATTGCAAAACGGAATCACTCCAAGCGAAATTTTATTGCTCACTTTTACCAATAAAGCCGCTCAAGAAATGTTAGCGCGCCTTGCGATGAAGTTTGATGGCAAGATTATCCAGCAAATTGAAGCTGGCACTTTTCACGCGGTGGCTTATCGGTATTTAAAGTCAAAAGAATCCGTTATCTTAAAACAACCAAAAGAGCTGAAAGTTCTATTTAAAAGCCTCTATGACAAACGCGTTTTTTTAAATGCTTCCTGTGTTTCTCCCTATGGAGCAAATTATCTGTATGATTTATTTTCTCTTTATTTTAATGCAACCATTAATGAGGATTTTAAGTCTTGGTTGGAGCGCAAAAACTCCGAGCAGCTCCAATATGCAGAAATTTATTTAGATGTTTGGGAAGAATTTAAAGCACTCAAAAACGAATACCATTATGTGGATTATAATGACTTATTGCTCAACTACAAAAATGCGATACAAAAGTCTCAATCCCCTTACAAAGAAGTTCTTGTTGATGAATATCAAGACACAAATCCCTTGCAAGATTCTATTCTCCAAGCCCTCAATCCCCCATCCATCTTTTGCGTAGGGGATTATGACCAAAGTATTTATGCTTTTAATGGCGCGGACATTAGTATTATAGGAAGCTTCAAGGAGAGATATAAAGACGGCAGAATCTTTAGTCTCACCAAAAACTATCGCTCCACCGAACCGATTTTAAACCTTGCTAATCGCGTGATTGAAAAAAATCCTCGCATTTATCCTAAAAAACTAGAAGTTGTCAAAATGCAAAACTTTGGGACGCCTACTTTATTGGTTTATAAGGAATTATTCGCGCAATATAGCGGAATCGCGAACAAAATCAAACTTTCTAACCGCCCCTTTAGTGAAATTGCGGTGATTTTTCGCAACAATTCTAGTGCAGACGGAATCGAAGCCTGCCTGCGTGAAATTGGAATCCCTTCCAAGCGCAAGGGAAGTGTGAGCTTTTTTGATTCCAAAGAAATTGTTTATATGCTCAATCTCTGTTCCCTGCTCTTTAACGCCAAGGATATGATGTCTTTTATCCACGTTTTAGCTCAAGCAAAAGGAATCGGAAATGCTCTAGCAAAGGATATTTACGAAGCCCTTTTGGTTTTGGGACACAACCGCCCCATACAAGGCTTGCTCCACCCTGACAAAGCCATTAAAGAACCCTTTAAGAAAAAGGCACAGAATACACAATTAGGGCTTTTTGATGACTGGATAGAGTTTAGCAGCTCCGCGCGCTTTTCTGCAATGAATCTGCAAGCAGGTTTCAAGGACAATCCAATCCTCACGCACCCCAAACTCACCAAAGAAGGTGTAGAATTTCTTAATGCGCTTTACTGCTTTTTTGATTCCTTTAGTGCAAACGACAAGCCCTATGAATTGATTTCAAAAATCAGTTCCTTGCCGATTTTTCAGATTGTCGCACAAAAACTTGCAAAAGAACGTTCTATCACAAAAGAGGGAGGCATTAGCGAAGAAAGACGCGTAGAATCGCTGGAGCGCATCAGTCGTAAAATCTCGTTATTAAAGGATTTGGCAAGCCATTACAATGAGCTTGGACGATTCCTTAATGCAATGGTTTTGGGCTCTAGTGAAATGAGTGAGGGAGAGGGAATCAACCTGCTAAGTATTCACGCAAGCAAGGGTTTGGAGTTCGCAGAAGTCTATATTGTGGATTTAATGGAAGGGAGATTTCCAAATAAAAAGCTAATGAATCAAGGGGGAAGCTTGGAGGAAGAGCGTAGGCTATTTTATGTCGCGGTTACGCGGGCAAAGGAGATTTTATATCTAAGCTACGCCAAAAAAGACACGTTGAAAAATATTTCTTATGAGGGTTCTATCTTTCTCTACGAAGCAGGCTTGCTTACAAGTCGTGGTAATCTATAATTTTTTGGATTGCTTTAAAAATCTACTACCTTGTTATTGCGAGAAAAGTTTTAGCTTTTCGTGGCAATCTAAATGCAAAATTCCACCTTTAAGATTCTACTGTAAAGTTTAATTTATACTAGATTATGGATTGCTTCGGCTTCACCTCGCAAGGACGAGAGACAAGTAAATTATAGCCCACCAAAGCGGCGGTTTCTTTGATAAAACTCTGCAATCATAGATTCTAACTCTTGCGTGCTAAAGCTAGGCCACAAAGTCTGTGTAAAAAACAATTCCGCATACGCGCTCTGCCATAAAAGAAAATTAGAAAGGCGCATTTCTCCTCCTGTGCGCACAAGCATATCTACATCAGGAATCCCGCTTGTATCTAGGGTTTGCGCAATGCTCTCTTCAGTAATCTCACATTTTTGGCTTAAAGTTATAAAGGCGCGCCTTAACTCATCTTTCGCACCATAATTTAATGCCAAAATCTGTGTTAGTCCATTACACTCTGCTTGTGTTTGTGCCTCTAAAGATTTGATTTCTTGTTGTAGCTCTAAACTCAACTTACTAATATCTCCAATACTTTTAAAAACGATATTGGATTCCAAATAAGTTTGTCGCTCCTTTACCAAATATTCCCCCAAAAGCTTCATAAGATATTCTACTTCCGCTTTGGGACGCTTCCAATTTTCCGTAGAAAAGGCATAAAGGCTCAAATATTTGATTCCACTTTTAGCGCAAAATTCTGTGATTTCACGAATCTTTTTTGCGCCCTCCTTATGTCCAAAAATGCGAGGTTTTAGGTGCTGTTTCGCCCACCTGCCATTGCCGTCCATAATCAGTGCTAGGTGCATTTAACCCTCTAAATCTAGTAAAGAATCGCTAAAGTCATACAAAGGCACGATTCCGCTATCTACATTAATGTTTGCTTCATAAATAAATTCCAATTCACCTAGATTCTCACGCAACAAACGCGCTACACCCTCATACATCACGCTAATATCCAACCGCACACCCTCTTTGAAATCCCAAAGCAACCCCCAAGTTGCTCCGAGATTCGCAAACACAGAATAAAACTCTAAACATTCCTGCGAGCCTACTTTCTTTTTGCGCATTTGCATTAAGCCTTCTTTGTTTTCATCATCATAATGCAAAGGAAGTGTGAGAACCTTTTGCTTCAACGACATTAGCATATGGCTTAAAAATGCAAATTCCCACCTAGACTCTGCATTTGCCAAACGCTCACTCAAAAATCCTTTCATCACATCAAAGGGATTCTCTCCTTGTAAAAACTCTCGCATTGTCTCGCTACTAAGCCTTAGCGGGACATTTTGTTCTTTAAGCAAATCCGGCTGCTTGATGAGATTAGAAAGCGTAATCCCTCCCGCACTTCCACGCGCCATTTGCGCCCAATATTTCCCTCCAATCTCTAGCTCTTTTAGGCTTTTTGTCTCCATTGCAATATTGCCAACTTTCAGCATATAGCGGATTCCTTGCATTTTTTCCATTACTTCTAACTTCATCGGCAATGAGGCATTAAACTGCGTGGGCTTGCTTGCAGAATTTTGCAATGTATTTTGGACTTGTGCAAGCTGACTTAGTTGCTTTATCATAAACTTTTCGCCTGTTGTAGAATCTTAAAAGCTAAACTTAGCTTATCGCAGAATCCCAAATCTACCTCTAACGCGTCTTGTATCCAAAACACCTGATTTTGCTTAGAATCTAGCGGATTATTTGCTTCTGTAATGCAGTTTAGGCAAATCGCGTCTAGCTGCTTTTTCTTTAACGCATTGTGTGCATTTTGCAAACTTGCTTCCTGTTTCATTTGCGATTCAAGCTTGAATCCGATTGTTTTTTGCTTTTTAGGTAAAGTAGCTAAAATATCTTTGTTTTCTTGTAATTTTAGATTCCACACTGCGCCAATTTCTTGTTTTTTGAGTTTGCCTTGTGTTTTTTGTGGAAGATAGTCGCTGATTGCTGCGCTCATAAACAAAAAGGGTTGCTGTGGATTCAAGAGATTATTTTGCCAAGAAAGAATCGCATTGTAAAAGTCCTCGCTAGATTCTACCTTGCAAATCTCTATATCCAAAGGCAGAGGATAGGGCATTTTGGAGCTCACAAAGCAAACATTTGCGCCCAAAAAATAAGCAGCTAATGCCAAAGACGCTCCCATTTTGCCACTAGAAAAGTTTGAGAGATAGCGCACATCGTCTATTGCTTCCTTGCTCCCGCCGCCACTTACGCACACAGCGCGATTTTCCCAAAAGGAATCCCTAAACAATGCGCGTAAAAGGTGAAACACGATTTCTAAAGGCTCTGCTAACGCGCCATTACCTACGATTCCGCACGCAAGCTCCTTGCATCGCGGAAAAACAATCTGCATCTCGCGCGCTTGTAGAATCTTTAGCGATTCTAAAGTAGCGGGGTTTTCTAGCATTTTAGTATTTGCCGCAGGCGCAAGGAGCTTTATTTTATCAAAAGCCAAAAAGCTCTCTAGCAGGATATTATCCGCGATTCCATTTGTAATTTTATTCAAGGTGTTTGCGGTGCTTGGCGCAACCAAAAACACATCGCCCCAACTTGCAAGCTCAATGTGATTGCAGGGATTCTGCCCCCAACTTTGCGTCTTTTGCGTCAAAACCCGATAATGTGAAATCGCCTCAAAAAGCAAAGGATTAATAAACTCTTGCGCACTTTCGCTCATCACGACACGCACACTTGCACCAAGTTTTTGCAAGATTCTTATTATTTCTAAGGACTTATAAATCGCAACACTACCGCTTATGCCCAAAATAATCTTTTTGTTTTCTAATAGTTTAGGCAGGGATTCTATAAACTCTGCTTGGGGTTCTTGACTTAAACTTTCCATTCCCTACTCCGCCTCTGCTTCAAAGTTAGAATCCGCCAGATTCACAACTTTGGGAGCTTTTACGCCTTTGCGAGGTTGCACATAACCCAAATCCACCAACACATTGGAGAGTTTTGCCAAGACCGGACCGCCCGACCCACTACCGCTTCCTCCGTGCTCTACCATCACGGTAATAACATAACTTGGATTATCCGCTGGCAAAAAACCGGTAATCCAAGCTTGCGAGCGATGAAAATAATCCATATCTTTTTCTTTGATTCTATCCTTATCTGCTTGCGAGATACCCACCACTTGCGCCGTGCCTGTTTTGCAAGCAAGATAGGCTTTGGATTCCCTTGTAGCTAAATTTGCTGTGCCACCTGCTTCGGAACAAACTTGACGCATTCCCTCTCTTAACACATTTAACTTGCTCTTTTGAAAATCACTTAAGACATCTCTAGGGTAATAAACCACCTCTTCTTCCATTTTCTTTTTGGCAAAATGAGGAATCGGTAGCTTGCCACTCGCAATGAGAGCAGTATAATTTGCAATTTGTAAAGGAGTAGTCAAAAATAACCCTTGCCCGATAGAACTTACAACATTATCCCCTGAATACCAATCTTGTTTAAAGCGTGCTTTTTTAAGGCTTGGACTTGGCACGATTCCGGTAAATTCATTGGGCAAATCCACTCCCGTTTTTTTTCCTAATCCCATTGTTTGGAGCACTTTGGCAATATTTTCAAAATCTGCGCGCAAAGAAAGAATGTAAAAATACACATCTACGCTTCGTTTCAAGGCTTTATACAAATCCGCGCTTCCGTGCCCCTCTTTTTTCCAATCACGAAACTTCCTTCCTCCAAGCTCTATAAAAGCTGGGGTTTTAATCTCTGTTGTTTCACTAATCCCTGCATATTCTAAAAGAGCCAACCCCATTCCCATTTTAATCACAGAGCCGGGTGGATATAAGCCATTAATAAACTTATTAATTAAAGGTTTGTAAGGGCTATCGCGCAAGAGATTCCAATTCTCATAAGAGATTCCGCCGACAAAATGGTTTAAGTTATATTCTGGATAACTTCCCGCAGCCAAAATTTCGCCATTTTGCGCATTCATCACGATTGCTGCACCATTTTTATCCTCAAAAATCTCGTCCATTGCGCGTTGAATCCTAATATCTAATGTCGTAATTAAATCGTGATTTTCAATCGCTTCTTTATAAGAAACCATTTCCATTTCTTGATTAAGCGCCGTTACCTTAACAATTCGCTTTCCAATCTCTCCTTGTAAATAAGCATCATATTGTCGCTCCAATCCCTCTTTACCAATATTTCCTGTATATTTAGCAATAGGTTGCCCCTCAATATCCTTTTGGTTTGCTTTACTCACATATCCAATCACATGCGAAGCGGAAGTGAGATTGGGATAGTATCTGCGTGCCAAAGGAATAATGCGTAAGATTTCACTTTGGACAAGCTGTGCATAATGCTGCACAATGAAAGAATGCTCTGCAAACTCAATCACAGGAATATAATCGTGATTATAAGGGGAATCCTTGTGGCGATAATTTTTAATCAATTCTTCTTTAGAATATTGTGGAAAAAATACCAAAAGCTTTTCTATTTCTTTTTCCAACAAAGGCAAATTAGAGCGCAGAGAAAGACGAGGAGGCAAGGAGAGCATAAAACCCACATTATTTGTAGCAAGTGGTTCTCCATATCGGTCTAAAATCTGCCCACGCACAGGCGCAATGTATTCCTCACGCAAAATATTATTTTCGGCTTGTTCTTGAAAAAATTTTTGGTTTAAAATACTTAAATCAAAAATTCTTACTAATAACACCACCCAAAAAAGCACAAACATTACAAAAAATATCGTTATTCGCGTATTCATCATAAAATCCACATTATAAACCATATTAGCACGATTTCACATGCAATATACAAGCCAACTAACCACGAAATTTGCGGCATATCTATGTCTAAAAAATATCCAAAAATCTTTAAAAATGCGAAATAACCAAGATACGCATAAGTGATAAATAGAGGTATAAAAACCTTGCTATACCCAAAAAATTTACGAAATTTAGGCAATAAAATTTCAAAAGACATTGCAATAAATAGAATCACGCTAAAAAAGGGCAATCCTTTACTTGCCTCAAAATACAAAAAGAATGGCACTAAAAAATAAAAAATTCCAAAGGAATGCTCCTCGTATTTTTCTTGGGTTATCACATACATCACGCCAAAAAGCGGAGGCAAAAAATAAAAAATATCTGTTAAAGAAAGATAAATTACAAGGATAAAAATCAAAAAAAAGATTTTTAGATTTTTTTTATCAGTGCTATTTCTTCGCATAGTGGAAAATGTTTGCATAAAATACAATCCGCCCATATTTTTTGATTTGGTATATTTTCTTTACTCACTTCTTGGAATCCCAATTTCTCAAATAAAGCCCGCTTATAAGTCAAAACTAAAATTTCCTTTATCCCAAGTGTCTTGCCCTCCACTTCACAATCCAAAATCAACTCACTTCCTACGCCCAACCTTTGCGCAAAAGGTGCAACAATCAAACTGCGCACTTCTGCCAACTCCAAAGAATGGATATGCAAGGCACAGAATCCCAACATAATGGGATTTTTTAGCGTATTTAAGCTTGCAGATTCTAACTTTAATTTAGCTTTGGGAGTTTTTTGGACACTTTTTAGCACAGATTCTTCCTCCCAAGCTACACGATAAGAACGAATCATATTTGCCATAATTTCCGTGCTTCTTTCCAAAATTACACCACGTTCCACTTCTGGACGCACAATTTCACGCATCATAGAAATATCTTTTAAAACAGGTCGTGCAATAATCATACTTCCTCCAAAACCTTTCTCCCTAGTGCATTTTCAAGAATAAAATCTATGATTTCATTTTGACTTTGCCTTTTTAGGGAGCTAGAAAACCGAGCTTTGGGAAATGCAGATTTAAGCTTACTTTGCTCGTTTGCTTTTAGTTTATCAAATTTTGTAAAAATCTGCACCAAATGTTGGTCAGCCCTAAGAAACTGCGAAATAAAAGCGACAAGATTCAAATCAATCTCCAAATGAGGATGACGACTATCCACCAAATGCACAAACAACCGAATGTTGTCGCGTTTGCGCAAAAATTCTACCAAATTGCGATTCCACAATTCTTTCTGACTTTTTGCCACTTTGGCATAACCAAAACCGGGCAAATCCACAAACATAACCTTTAAAGTATCCGATTCCAAGCCCTCTTGAGTAATTTTTTCTTTCCATTCTGTTAAAAAGAAATTGATGAGTTGCGTTTTTCCGGGCGTAGAAGAGCTTTTGGCAAGATTTTTTTGATTACAAATCAAATTAATCAATGTGCTTTTACCCACATTGCTACGCCCCAAAAATGCTACTTCAGAAATCATCGGTGGAGGACATTGTGCAAAGGTTTGCGCGGAAGTTTGAAATTGAGCGGATTTTAGGATAAAACGATTCATTTTGGCTCTTTTTCAAGTTTAAAAATCAAGCGCGCAGGCTTCTCTTCGTTGCCCAAAACATTAATAAAACCCTCTTTGTAACGAATAATGATTTTATCGCCTCTTACGACATTGTTTTTAGTTATCTCTTTTACCACCGCATTACCTAAAATCTGATATTCTTGATTGGAGGGCAAATAAAGTGCTTCGTTTGCCCTTCCCTCAATCCTGCGTCCATCTTGTAAAGTAAGCCAAAAGCGCACATTTCCAATAGCTTGCATTTTGTTTGGGCGATTATTAGAATCAAGATAAATAAAAGCCTCATCTGCTTTCAAATTATCCTTGGCGCGCTTCACTTCTACATTGCCTTTCAGTTGGGTTAATTTGCGTCGCTCATCTCCAATGAGCTCCTTTGCGCTTACTTCAATCTCCTCTGCCCAAACAAAAGGAATCAACAATAAAAGCAAAACTTTAAACAATTTTTTCATTCTTTTGCCTTTAAGATTCCATAAATGTTTTTCGCATAGATTTTATTTTCTCTATACGCAATGTTCTGCCCGCGAATCTTATAGTTTTCGTCCAAAACAATAAATTCCCCCTCTCCTTTTAGCTCTTTTGTATCGGGATTATATTGCGCGATTTGACTCCAAAACTTTGTTTCATTACGCTGATAATTCACGCCTTGAGGAAAAAAAATCTCTTGATTATTATAAAGTGCAAAGCTAGATTGTAAATTTTCTTGCCCCGACACCTTTTCTTTGCGAAGAGATTCTTGACTTGGAAAAATGAAATTCGTTACACTAAAATGTTCCAATTCATTCATTCCTTTCACATTCTCACGCGCTTTCTTTCCAAGCGCAACCACGCTCACTCCTTGTGTGCCTATCCGATAATATTCAAAATTAAAAACCTCAAATCTTGCAACTTCCTCTTTCTCTTTTAAGTCCTGCGTTTTCTTACCATTCAAAACCACGACCATTACAAGACTCAACACACAAAGAGAAAGAAAAAATATCGGAACTAAGCGACCACTTTTAAGTTGATTATGCAAAGATTTCATAAAGTTTAACTTGTAATTTTTCTTTTTGAATCAAATCATCAATCATCTCACGCACAGCACCCTTACCACCCTTGTGTTTAAGCACTTTATGGACATTTCGCTTCACTTCTTTTACTGCATCGGAGGGTGCAAAGGAATATTTGACAAGCTTTAGCATTCTCAAATCATTCAAATCATCTCCAATGATTGCAACTTCTTTAAGCGAAAGATTCGCTTCTTTTAGAATCTCCTCTAAAGCTTTTGCCTTGTCGCTTACACCTTGTTTGAGATAGGTGATTTTAAGTTCTCGTGCTCGGTTTTCAACCAACTTAGATTCGCGCCCTGTGATAATTGCAACTTCTCCTCCAAGCTTAATCCACGCCGCAATTCCTAAGCCGTCTTTTACATTAAACGCCTTCATCTCTACGCCCTCATTGCTATAAATCAAACTCCCATCACTCAAAGTGCCATCAACATCTAATACAATGAGTCTAATCATAGAATCCCCTTTGTGCTTGGGATTCCAAGTGCCTCATTCCTCGCACTTGCTCTACGCAAAGCAACAGCAAAAGCCTTAAAGGCAGCTTCAATTAAATGGTGTTGATTTTTGCCACGTTTTTGAACAATATGTGCAGAAATTCCAGCATTTATAACCACAGCACGAAAAAACTCCTCTACTAGCTCACAATCAAAATCGCCAACTTTGCCTCTAGTCTCCAAATTAAAAAACAAAAAAGGGCGATTGCTAAGGTCTAAGTCGCACTCCACACAAGCTTCGTCCATTACGATAGAAGCATTCCCGAAACGTTCCACTTTTTGAATTGGGAAAAGCGAGTCTTTCAACAAAGTCCCAAGCACGATTCCACAATCCTCCACGCTATGGTGAAAATCTACTTCCACATCACCCACACATTGCAATTTAAGATTCCAATTTGTGTGCTTACAAAGCGATTCTAACATATGATTAAAGAATCCAATCTTTGTTGAAATCTCTGCCTTACCCTCACCATAAACTTCTAAAGTTGCGGTGATTTGCGTTTCTTTGGTATTGCGTGTAAGAGTTTTCATAATCTGCCTTTCTTTAAAATAACTTCAACTTTGGATTCTTTACATCAAACTACTCTGTGGTAATAAATGCTCCTGCTATTTTTTGTGAAGCGATAAAATCCCTTGCCTCTGCCTCACTCTTAAATCCACTCAATAAAACACGATAAATAGGAGAGCCTTGCGCAACATATTCCCGAATCACTGCTTGATAGCCGTGTGCATTTGCGTGGGTGCTTTGGTATTTCACCGCACCACTTTTGTTTTTGAAAGCACCAATTTGCACAAGGAAATGCGAAAGCTGCATTCTTTCTTGCGTATGTGCGACCTTGTATTCGCTTCTTGCTAAAGTTTCTTGATTGAGCGGCATAGAATCTGAAATCGCGCCATTAAAGCCAATAACCTCCAAATGCACGCGCGCCGTGCCTTTACCTACCATTTCAATATCTCTTGCCGCGCTATTGGACAAATCAATAATCCTACCTGTTACAAAAGGACCTCTATCATTAATCCGCACAATCGTAGATTTACCATTTTCTTTACTTGTAACACGCACAATCGTATTCATAGGCAAAGTTTTATGTGCCGCTGTATGCGCATACATACTATAAGTTTCTCCATTAGAAGTTTTTTTGCCGTGAAATTTTGGACCATACCAACTCGCGATTCCTTCATAAGTTTCGCCCAATGCTACTTGGGTTGGATAATACCATTTTCCATTGACTTTATAGGGTTTCATTGTGGCTTTGTGAGCTTGTTGGCTTGTATTCATCACTCCATAATCTGGCGTAGATTGCGTTGCAGAAGAGGGATTATAATAAACATCACTCTTGCCAAAAGAGCAACCATTTAGACTAAAGGCTGCCCAAACAATACCCAACAAAATCCCATAAAAACCTTTCACGCTTTATCCTTTTCAAGAGGAATAATAATTTCTTGATTGATAGAAAGGGAATTTGCATTTTGAATCGCATTGTATTGCGTAATACGTTTGCTTGGCACACCATAACGTTTGGCAATAGAATGAATCGTTTCCCCCTTACCTACACGATGCACTAAATAAGATTTAACTTGCAATTTTTCTTGAGTTTGCACTTCGGATTTATAGCGCACCAAAAACTGATAAGGCACATACACAGGGTAAGATTTCGCATAGGTTGGAGCAATATTACGTTTAAATTGTGGATTATAGTATTTTAACTCTTTCAAACTCAATCCCACTTGTGCGGCAATCTTGCTCAATGGAGTAGCGGGTGGCACTTCAATGGAGGCAAGCAAAGAATTTGCCCCACGATTTAGAAAATAATCGTAATTGTTCGTCTTCAAGGTATCTACATTACGAAACATCAAAGAAACAGAAAGAATCTTGCGAATATACATACGACTTTCTAATGGAATATATTTGATTTCAGGGTCTAAAAGCACACCCAATGAATCGCTACCTGCTTCGTTGATTGCGCGTCTTAAGCGTCCATCACCGCAATTATAAGCAATCGCTGCAAGATACCATTTACCAAAGCTTTCTTTTAATTGCTTTAGATAAGCAATCGCGGCTTTTGTGGATTTGATTGGGTCTTTGCGTTCGTCAATTTGAGCATTAATTTCCAATCCCAAAGATTTTGCAGTTTTGGGCATAAATTGCCACATTCCTATCGCGCGTTTGCTAGACTTAGCAGTCAAAGAAAATCCTGATTCAATCATCGCAAGATACAAAAATTCTTGTGGGATTCCTTCTTTTAAAAACATTTCTTTTAAAGTCGGGATAAACTCGTAACCACTTTTGAATTTTTGTAACAAATAATCTTGTCGTGCATCGCTTAAAAAAGAATTTTTCACATCAACAAAATATTCATTGTTTAAAAACTCTGGTTCTACATCAAAAGTTTTTAAAACCTCCTCGCTGTGCGTGTCATAACCCATTATGTCAAATTGAGCAAATCCTAAAGTCGCAATCAATAAAAGGGAATAAAAAATTTTCATCGGATACCTTAAAAAATATTTAATTTTAAGTAAAGATTAGATTTTATCTAAAATTTATAAAGTTTTCAATAAAAATTTATAAAAATACAGCGATATTATTTCCCTATTTTGCTTGATTTTGTGTCTTTTGCAAAGATTGTTGTGCCTCTTTTAAGCGATTTTGCAACTGCACAAACCAATCCTTATATTGCTGAAGCTGTATTTCTTCGGCTTTATTTGGATTATTCAAAATTAAAACCGCGCGATAGTCTCTTTCAAACTCCTCCACAATCCAACGCAACTGCAAAAACTCTTGAGGGCTCAAATTGCCTTGCTTTAGAATCCCTAACGCTTGTTCATAATTATGCTTTGTTTTTTGCAAAAACTTCTGAAGATTTAAACGTTGCTTTGATTGGCTAAAAATACTTAGAGCAGAACGATTATAAGGGTCTATGTCTAAGGCTTGCGTGGCGAGTTGATAGGAAGATTCAAAGTTTCCTTTATTAAATTCTCTCTTTGCTTCGCGGCTCAAATTATAAGAAGTAGAAAAATAAAAATATCCTGCGATTAAAAACAATAATCCAACGCTTGATACTATCCATTTCATTGTTAAATCTTCCTTAACACTTCATTTAGCTCATCTTCTTCCATTTTACATTGGATAAGATTCTTTGCTCTTTCTAGATTCAAAGATTCCACTTCCAATGGCTCTTTAATCACACAAATAACTTTACTAAAGGGCTTTGGCACTTGGAATCTATCCCAGCTATTAAACCTCCAAGCGTTTTGATAAAGAATCCTTGAAATCACAATAGGAACTTTGGATTTTTGCGATAAAAGCACGATTCCATCTGCAACACTATGGTAAGGACCACGCGGACCATCAGGTGTAATAGCAATATATTCTTGATTTTCAATTTTCTTTACTGCTCCCAAAAGCGCACGCATTCCCCCTTTAGAACTTGAACCGCGCAGAGAACCAATGTTAAAGTATTGTATCGTTTGAGCAATCAAATCCCCATCAAAATGCTGACTAATCAGCACAGATACTTTTTGTTGGCGATTCAAAAACTTATTACTCACTAAAGGCTGCAACAAGAGCTCGCCGTGCCAAAATGCAATGATAAATATTTCATCGTGTGCAATTTTCTCCAAAGTTTTTGGAGAAATCTGAAATTCAAAACGAACCAAATAGGATAGAATTTTAATAATGAAAGCCAAGATGGGTGGTAGCAATTTAACAGAAATTTCACGATTCTTGCTTTTTAGCTTTTGTTTTAAGTTCTTAAAATGCGTTGGATAGCCTAAAATCTTCATTGAAATTCTTGCAATAATCTTTAAATTTAGATTAACTCTCCTAAAAGTTGCGCGCCTTTAACTTGACTAATTTTTACCCTGCAAATCTCCCCTATCAAATTGCGCTCTGCCTTCACGCGCACGAGTTTATTCGTATCACTCCGCCCTTCAAGCAATGAGTTTTTCTCATCAAAACTTTCAAACAAAATAGAATGAATTTTTCCTATTTGTTTAAAATTATCTTCTGTTAAGATTTTCTTATGACGCTCTTTTAGAAGCATTAAACGCTCTTTCGCAACTTCCTCATCAACCAATTCTACACTCTTATCTTCCTCTAACCATTTTTGAGCTTGCGTATGGGGGCGCGAGGAGTAAATAAAACTATAAAGAGTATCAAAACGCACTTTTTCTAGCACATCTAAGGTATCCAAAAAGTCTTCTTCGCTTTCTGTTGGGAATCCTACAATAATATCTGTCCCAACACTTAGACTGGGAATGAGTGCGCGCATTTTTTCAATACGATTCAAAAACCATTCCTTAGTATATCCACGTTTCATTTTTTGTAAAATCGCATTAGAACCACTCTGCAAAGGCATATGAATGGACTTGCAGATTTTGGGATTCCGCGCAAATTCGGAAATAAAATCATCGTCCATATGTAAAGGGTGCGGCGAGGTGAAACGAATACGTTCCAACCCATCAATTTGAGAAATTTCATTTAAAAGTTGCGTGAAATTAATTGCGCGATGTTCATTTGTAAAACGTTTCCCATAGTTATTAACATTCTGCCCAAGAAGTAAAATCTCTTTTACGCCATTGCCTACCATACGTTTTGCTTCATCTAAAATCAGCGCGACAGGGATTGAAATCTCATTTCCTCTTGTGTGCGGGACAATGCAATAAGTGCATTTTTTATCACAACCAATAGAAATATTAATCATACCTTTTAAAGCAGAATTAAAATTTTGACTAAAAACATAAGTGCTATCATCATAATCAATATCTACCCACGCAACGCGTTTTTGATGAATAATCTGTGAGATTTTAGAAACATTGCGCGCACCAAGCACAAAATCAACCGCCTTAGAACGTTTAAGAATCGTATCTCCCAAATGGCTTGCCGTGCAACCACAAATGCCAATTTTTGCGTCTTGTTTTTTGAGTTTGGCATATTGTCCAATCTCTGAAAACAACTTTTTTTCTGGTTTTTCACGCACAGAACAGGTATTGATTAAAATTAAATCTGCTTCTTTTGGATTCTGTGTTAAAAAATAATGCTCCTTTTCTTGTAATTCCGCGATAATATGCGCGCTATCGCGTTCATTCATTGCGCAACCAAGAGTTTGGATATAAAGTTTTTTACCCAAAGGAATCACTTATAAAATGTGCATTTCATACATATAATCACCCTCATCTAGTCCATAACGTACTTCACGAAAATAGGCTCGCTTGCCCTTTTTTTCAAAATATTCCAACAAAGATTGCATTTCTTTATGGGAATTTTCTTTATCACAATAGAAAATATCAGATTTTTTTTCCTCCAACATTTCCTCTAATTTTTTAATTGTAACTTTTGTTGGCTTTTCATTAATATGTTCGCGTGCTAATTTAATATCCATTTTTCACCCTTACTTTTTGTAGAAAAATATTTGATTATATATATTTTTTACTTAAAAACTAATTTCAACAAGGATTTATTTTTATATTACTTCCAAACTTATCAAGAATCTTTATAAATATAAAGCCCTTATAAAGAAAATTTAAACTAAAATAAGCTAATTATTTTTGGGATTAACAAAACAAATTTTAAGGATTTAAGGACAAATTTTGGAAAAAATACTAGATATTATTGAAGGAATCGCCTATGAAAAAGGGCTTCCAATAGAAAGTGTTTCAGAGGCAGTTAAAGAAGCGGTTATTAAAGTCGCCAAAGAAACTTTAGATTCCAATATTTATTATGAAGCAGAAATTGATAAAAAAAATAAAACACTTCATCTTTACCAAGTCATTAGCGTATGTGAAAACGATAGCTCCGATGTAGAAGATAAAAATAATTTTATCTCGTTAAGCGAAGCCAAAAAACACGACAATGAAATTAAAGTGGGAGATGAATTGCGCTATGAATTAAGCCTAGAAGATATGAGCAGAAGTGCTGTAAATTCCCTCTTTAAAGAACTTGAATACAAAATCCAACGTTTAATTGAAACACAGCTTTTTGACAAATATAAATCACAAATTGGAAAAATCATTAGCGGAAATGTCGTGCGGATTGACGATTTGGGAAATACTTATGTAGAAATTGACGAAATCCGCGCTATTTTGCCCAAGAAAAATCGTATCAAAGGTGAAGAATTTAGCGTAGGACAAGTGATTGGTGCTGTGCTAAAACACGTTGGAATTGACCGCCAAAACGGAATCACTATTGAATTAAGTCGCACAACACCCAAAATGCTAGAAGAACTTTTGAGATTAGAAGTACCAGAAATCAAAGATGGGGAAGTAGAAATCGTCAATTGTGCAAGGATTCCGGGAGAACGCGCGAAGGTTGCCCTAAAAACCATTTCTACAAAAATTGACCCTGTTGGTGCGACGGTTGGCATTAAGGGTGTGCGCATTAATGCTGTCTCAAAAGAACTTAAAAACGAAAGCATTGATTGCATAGAGTATTCTGCGCAACCTGAAATTTACATTGCGCGTGCGCTTTCTCCTGCGCTTGTCATTAGTGTAGCACTAGACGAGAATAAGGCTATCGTTAATATCACAAGCGAACAGAAGCCCAAAGCCATTGGTAAAAGTGGAATCAATATCCGCCTAGCCTCTATGCTCACGGGCTTTGAAATTGAACTAAAAGAAATTGATAACCTCAATCAAAGCGCAAAACAAACAACTGAAAACAATCCACAAGAAGCACCTAAAAATAATCTTGATATTCTTTCTTCGCTTTTTAAAGAATAATTTTAAGAATAAAGATTTGTCTTTTACCGCTTTTTAAATGTTTTTAGAATAGAATCTCAAGCTTTAATTGAGTTTTTTAAAAAACAAAAGAGATTTTAGAGAATTTGGAGTTTTTATGATTGGCTGGATGCAAAAACACAAAAAATATTTAATCATTACCATTTGGATTAGCACTATTGCTTTTGTTGGCGCAGGATTTGTAGGCTGGGGAAGTTATAGTTTTTCAAGCACAAGCAATGCAGTTGCAGTAGTTGGAGATAGAAAAATTAGCATTGAAAAATTACAACGCGAGTATGCAAAACTCTATAATCTCTATAATCAGCTCTTTAATGGCGCATTAGACAACGAGCAAGCTAAAAAAATAGGGATTGAAGAACAAGCTTTAAACAATCTTATTTCACGTGCTCTAAGGCTTAATTATGCTTATGATTTAGGATTGCGTGTCAGCAAAGAAGAAGTGATTAATGCCCTAACTACGATGGATACTTTCCAAAATAATGGTCAATTTGACAATGAAATTTATAAACGTCTTTTAGCAGACAATCAACTGCGTCCAAAAGATTTTGAAGAAGAATTAGGCGAAAGTCTATTGCTTGAAAAACTAAATGCTATTTTAGAGATTCCATTAACTCCACTTGAAACTGAAATGATGGGTGCTGTCTATTTTACAGAAGACCACATTAAAATCCATATTCTCAAACAATCTGATATCACTTTCACTCCAACTCAAGAAGCTATTAAAAAATATTGGGAAGAGAATCAAGACATTTATCAAACAGAACGTGGCTATGAAATTGCGAGCATTTTAATTTCTCCTGACAGCATAGAAGCAAACGAAGAGAATCTCAAAAAATATTATGAAGATTTTAAAAATCAATTCTTAAATGCTAATGGACAACTTTTGACTTTCCAAGAAGCAAAAGAGCAAGTTTTGGAAAAATACAAAGACGCACAGGCAGAAAAGGAATCCTTAAAAGAATATATTACTTTACGCAAAGGAGAAAACTCCAAAGCAAAAACAAGTATTCTCTACGAAGGCGATGAAACCTATGGGATAGAATTTTTAGATTTGCTTAGTCAAGCCAAAGAACAAAGCACCATTAAACCTATCAAAACAAAAAAGGGCTACCTCACCGCAAAGGTAATAAAAATTATTCCAAGCAAACCAAAAACCTATGAAGCAGCCAAATTAGATGCCACAGAAGATTTTATTAATTTTGAAAAAGCAAAATTATTAGAAGAAAAAGCAAAATCTCAATTAGCAAACTTTCAAGGCGTAGATGTGGGTTATTTAAGTCGCGAAAGTCGTGCAGTTTTAGAGGGCTTAAACGAACAAGAAAGTCAAGATTTCATTTCCCAACTTTTCACGAAAACCAAAGCAAAAGATTACATTTTCTTGCAAGATAAGATAATTTTATATGAAATCCTTGACCAAAGACTAAAAAATTCTGATATAATGGCGAAAAATTTAGATTTTTTAACACAAAGTGGTATGCAAGTCAAATCTCGCCTTGTTGATGTCGCCTTTATGGAACATTTATTAAAAATTTATAAAATTGTTAGAAAAATCTAAATGCTTAAGAACATATAGAAACGAATTGTAGCAAAGGACAAGGATTTGGAGCAAATACTTTTAGGCATTGATATAGGTTCAACAAAAATCTGTGCAATCATTGCAAACTGCAAAGATGGAGTTCCTCATATCATTGGCACAGGATTTCATAAATCGCAAGGACTTAAAAAAGGCTCAATTACCAATATAGAACAAGCGAGTCGCGCCATTAAAGATGCCGTAAATGACGCAAAACGTGTGGCAGGCACAAATATTAATAAAGCTGTTATCTCTATTTCTAGTGCTTACACCAAAAGCACAGATAGTTCCGGAGTGCTTAATTGTCTAAACAATGAAATTGGAATCAAAGAAATCAATCGCGTAATTCAAAGTGCGCTTTATAATGCCTCTATCCCAAACGAATACGAAGTGGTACATATTTTGCCCTATAATTTTAAATTGGACGACCAAGATTTTATTGATGACCCTATGGGAATGAGTGGTGGTCGCCTAGAAGTTTCTGTGCGCATTATTACCGCACAAAAATTAAGCTTAGGGAATCTCAAAAAAGCCATCAAAACTGCGGGAATAGAGATTGAAAACATTGTGCTTGCTTCTTATGCTTCGTCTATTGCTGTTTTAACTGAAGATGAAAAAAATCTAGGAGTTGCTTGCATAGATATGGGCGGGAGCACTTGTGAATTAATGATTCATGTTGGAAACTCCTTGCGTTATAATGACTTTTTAGGTGTAGGTTCTAATCATATCACGAATGACTTGGCAATGGCATTGCACACGCCGCAATCTATTGCAGAACAAGTAAAGATTCAATATGGTGGCTTTCCAAGAACTTCAGAGGATACAGAGAATCTAATTGAGATTCCAAGCATTGGCGGTAGCGACAATGACAAACATCAAGTTTCACTTGCAGTGGTGCATAATGTTGTCTATGCACGCGTAGAAGAAACTCTAATGATTCTAGCTAAATCATTAGAGCATAGCAACCTAAAAGACCAACTAGGAAGTGGAATCGTGCTTACAGGTGGTATGGTGCAACTAGATGGAATCCGTGATTTAGCGGCTGCACTCTTTAACGCGCCTGTGCGTCTTGCGAATCCAATAGAAATTGATGGTTTATTTACAGACTTAAAGGGACCAGAATGCTCCACAGCAATTGGGCTGGTTCTTTATGCTTCAGGCAAATATACCAACTATGAAATTGATTCGGAAAAACGCATTCGCTATCTCAATGAAAAGCTAGGGGAAGAGACAGAGCAATTATCAAAAAACATTCATCTCATCAATCCTTTGCAAGATAAGCAATCAAGTATTGCAAATCCCGTCAATAGCGTCCCAAAAAGTGCGGCAGATATTAAACAAGATTTAAGCAATATCACAGAGATTAAGAAAATCCAACCCAAAAATAACAATTTCATAAGACAGATGTGGGAAAAACTTACCCAAATGTTTTGATTTAATTTAGGAGGAATAAAGCAATGATAGAAGTTCAAGAAGTTAGCCCAAAATTCGGCGCAAATATTAAAGTAATTGGTGTCGGTGGTGGCGGTAGCAATATGATTGGGCATCTAATCAATACAGGAACCTACGAAGGAATTGAATTGGCAGTTGCAAACACAGATGCACAAGCTATCAATAGCTCTAGCGCACCCATTAGAATCCAACTTGGAGCAAAACTTACAAAAGGTTTAGGCGCGGGAATGAAACCTCAAGTAGGCAAAGACGCAGCATTAGAGAGCTATGAGGAGCTAAAACAATTCTTAGAAAATACTGATATTGTCTTTATTTCTGCTGGACTTGGTGGAGGAACAGGGACAGGTGCAGCACCTGTGATTGCTAAAGCGGCAAAAGAAGTAGGCGCACTTACCGTTTCTATTGTTACTAAACCTTTCCGCTGGGAAGGAAGACAACGCGCCAAACTAGCCGAAGAAGGCTATCGCGAATTAAAAGCAGAAAGCGATTCTATTGTTGTAATTCCTAATGAAAAACTCCTCTCTATTGTAGATAAAAATCTTGGATTAAAAGATAGCTTTAGAATCGTTGATGATGTGCTTGTGCGAGCTGTAAATGGAATGAGTGGGGTGATTTTATCCCATAGCGCCGGTGATATTAATGTGGATTTTGCCGATGTTAAAACCGTAATGCACCACAAAGGTATGGCACTTATGGGAATTGGTGAATCTAGCGGCGCAGATGCTGCGAAAGAAGCAATTAAAATGGCGATTGAATCTCCTCTGTTTGACAATATGTCCATTAATGGTGCAAAAGGTGTTTTGGTGCATTTCTATTTCAATCCTGATTATCCATTAGCTGAAATTTCTAATGCAATGGAAATCGTAGAAGGCAATACAGACCCAGAAGCAGAGGTTATCTTTGGGACAACTACCGATTCAAGTTTAGAACGTGATAAAGTTAGAATTACAATCGTCGCCACAGGATTTGAACGCGATGTAGCACAATCTACTTCCAATCCTCAAGAAGTTAGTCCAAACGAAGAAAGCTCCACATTAAAGCTTGTAAATCCTAAAGATATGAGCCAAAAAATCAATCAACAAGATAGCATTACACTTGCAAGGAAAAAAGTCAGTGGTGGAGAATTTGCTAATGACGATTATTTGGATATTCCTGCATTCTTACGCCGACAAATGGATTAATTTTTCTCCAAATGACTGATAACAACTAACCATTGTGTCAGTCATTTATTGCCCAGAAATAGCTAAGGATTACAAATGCAAGAAATATTATCTGAATTTAATTTCTTGATGTTATTTTTTTTGTTTGTTGCGGCATTTGTAGCGGGATTTGTGGATTCTATTGCGGGAGGCGGTGGAATGATTACAATCCCAGTGCTTCTGCTTAGTGGAATCCCGCCCATTGAAGCCTTAGCGACCAACAAATTTCAATCTACTTTTGGTAGCTTTTCTGCGGCTTACCACTTCTACAAGAAAGGTTATTTGAATCTCAAACGCTCACTTCCTTTTGCTCTGCTTGTCTTTGCATTTTCAGCACTTGGCACGATAAGTGTGCAGTTTATCCAAACAGATTCACTCTCCAAGATTCTGCCTTTTTTAATCCTTATCTTTGGTATTTATTTCTTATTTTCACCCAAGATTACTGAAGAACAAAGAGCAACAACCTTTCATCAAGGATTCTTAGTTTTAGTCTTTGCCTGCATTGGCTTTTACGATGGCTTTTTTGGACCGGGCACGGGCTCTTTTCTGATGCTTGCACTCATTCTATTGGGTGGATTTGGGCTCACACAAAGTCTAGCCCAAGCAAAGTTTTACAATTTTTCTACCAATATTGCTTCTTTAGTCTTTTTTGCGCTCGGTGGAAAGATACTTTTTGTTGTCGGAATCGTAATGGCATTAGGACAATTTATCGGCGCAAATCTAGGTTCGCGCGCCGCAATTACCTATGGAATCCGCATTATCAAGCCTTTAATTGTCATTGTTTCTTTTGTAATGGCGGCAAAATTACTCTATGAGCAATTTTGATTTAGGTTAAGATTCTGTGCAAAGTCAATATCTCCAAAACAAAACTTTAGAATCCATACACCACCCTTTTAAACCAGTCAAAGATTCTAACTCCAAAATTTTAATTTTAGGTTCTTTTCCCTCTGTGGCTTCAAGGGAACAAGATTTTTATTATTCTCATCCACGCAATCGCTTTTGGAAAGTGCTTGAAAATCTATTGAAATGCGAACTAGAAAACAAAAAGCAAGAGGAAAAATGTGCCTTTTTGTTAGCACATAGAATCGCACTCTATGATGTTTGTGTAGAATGTCAAATCACAAACTCAAGCGATAGCACTCTAAAACCCATCAAAATAGCACCACTAGAAAGCTTGATGCAAAACACACAAATCCAACACATTTTTCTTAATGGCAAAAAAGCAGCACAAATCTACCAAAAAGCCTTTAAGGATTCTAAAGTAATATCCTCTTTGTCTCATACTGCTTTACCCTCCACAAGTCCCGCCAATGCAAAATGGAATCTTGAAAAACTCTGCCAAGAATGGAGCGCTATTTTGATAGCTTTACGAAATAAAAACGAAATCCATTAAAGTTTTATGCCCCTTTAAAGAAAAAAAGATAAAATTTTATTTCCGCTTTTGGTATGCCAAGGTAGCTCAGCTGGTTTAGAGCGCTGGTCTCATAAGCCGGAGGTCGGGAGTTCAAGTCTCCCCTTTGGTACCAAGTGCGCTCATAGCTCAGCTGGATAGAGCAACGGCCTTCTAAGCCGTAGGTCAGAGGTTCGAATCCTCTTGGGCGTACCACTTACCCAAAAATTTATTCAAATCAAACTATAAATTTCAACCAAACTTCACCTTAAAGGAAAAATATGCTAAACAAAATAATGGGGGGGGGGCAAAATAAATTAGAATCCTTTATCCACGATAAAAAGCTTTGGATTCTCTCACTCTTTAAAAACGCCAAACAGCACCAAAAGATAAAATCTAAACTTCATTTAACAGAGCAAAAACTTCAAAATCTTGAAAAGATAATCCAAGATTCTAAAACACAGATTCAAAGACTAGAGCAGCAAAATGAAAATCTCATCTTACAAAACAATGCAACCCATAATAAACTCATCAAACTTACCCCACAAGCCTATTTGAAGCTTGTAGAGATTCATTTAGCAGAGCATTGTAATCTCAACTGCTTCTCTTGTTCGCATTTTTCGCAACTTTCTAAGGAGGAGTTTCCCTCTTTAGAGCAATTCACAAAGGACATTCGCCAACTAAGCCTTATCACAAATGGGTTGATTGAGAGATTCCACCTAATGGGAGGAGAACCTTTGCTCAATCCAAATTGCAAAGATTTCTTTGCCATCACCAGAAAGTATTTTCTAAACTCTGCTATTTGGCTTGTTACGAATGGAATCTTGCTTGAAAAACAATCTAAGGAGTTTTGGGAATCTTGCAAAGAAAACAACATAGAAATTCGCCCGACAAAATATCCCATTAAAATAGATTGGAATCTCATAGAATCCAAATGCAAAACCTATGGGATTCCCTTACGATTTTTCAACGATGCGCGGATAGAAAAGATTTCTTTGAAATTCGTCCTAGAGCCAAAGGGAAATTGTAATCCGCTAGAGAGCTTCACAAAATGCGGAATGGCAAACAACTGCGTGCAATTAAAAAATGGAAAACTTTATCCTTGCAATATCGCTGCAAACATTGAAATTTTCAACTCCGCTTTCAATCAAAGCCTGCCCTTATCTCCGCTAGATTCCATAGATATTTACAAGGCAAAAGATTATAATGAGATTCTGCAATTCTTAGCCAAACCCATTCCCTTTTGCAGATTCTGCAATCTAGCCAAATGGAAAAACATTGGGGAATGGAAAACTTCCAAAAAGGATATTTCAGAATATTTGGAGTTTTAGCTTGTCGTCATTGCGAAACTTGATTTATCAAGTCGTGGCGCACTGCAAAGCAGTTTGCCCGCTTTAGCGCAAATCTATAATTCCGCACAAAGAGGATTCTATAATGAAATTGTAAATGAAATACAAAATTTAAAGATACATTCTCTTAAGGGAGGGGCTTAAATTGCGAAGTCGCTCCCTCCCCCTTAAAATCCCCCACCCAGACAACGCTTTTATTAAGGTGGTGCTTACGCACTGCCTCGCAATGACGATTTGTGCGCGTCCTTGCGAAGTCTCGTAAAGACGCAGTAAAACACTTCTATTCAGAATCACAACAAAATCCTACAACGGACACCTGTTTCACTTCTACTTGAAGCGTCGCACTCTTATCCTGCAATTCCAAAATGGTATATGGTGCAATCTCTGACAAACATTGAATCCTCTTGCCATTGCGCAAAACGCAAGCATAGCCATTTTTCTGATAATTTTCAGGATTCTTTGCGCAAAGTTCAGCCTTCAACCTTTCTAACTGCATAGATTTTTTGCCTATTAGTTGCGGAATCTTTAAATGAATCTGGAAGCTTGGATTCTGCAATTTCAACGCACACAAGGCAATCTTATGCGCAATCCTCTGCCCTAAAAACAAATCAAGATTGTTAAGATTCTGTTTTGCCTGCTCTATTTTATTAAAAAGCAAATTTTTTTCTATCAAAAATGCACTTTTTTGGAGTTGATTTACTTTCCCTTGCAAAATTCTTGAGAATCGCTCACTAAGCGCGTTTTGCATTGCGTCTAGGTTCATCAACCATTCGTTTTTGTCTGGCAACAAAATCTCCATTGCCGCCGAAGGAGTGGGAGCGCGCAAATCCGCTACAAAGTCGCTTAGCACGATGTCTGGCTCGTGCCCAATAGCCGAAACAATGGGAGTGTTTGCATTGAAAATGCTTTCAATAACTAAAGGCTCATTAAAAGCCCACAAATCCTCCAAACTCCCACCACCACGCGCCAATACGATACAATCTACTCCTAATTCGTCCGCAATTTGAATATTTTTCGCAATACTTTCTTTTGCCCCCTCGCCTTGCACAAGCGTATTGATTGCAATAAATTCTACAAGATTCCATCTTTTTTCTGCGACTTTCAACATATCGTGCAGAACAGCACCCGTATTTGAAGTCAGTAAGGCGATTTTTTGGGGAAACTTTGGCAAAGGTTTTTTATTTTCAAAATAACCTTTGGCTTTATAGGATTCTTTGAGCTGCTCAAAAGCCAATGTAAGCTCGCCAATTCCGCTTGGCAATGCGCTAATACAATTCAACTGATAGTCCCCGTGCGGAGGATAAACGCTAATTGCTCCTTGTAATGTTAGGCTCATTCCCTCTTGGATTTGGAATCGCAAACGCACAGCATTTCCGCGAAACATTACGCATTTAATGCTAGAATCTTTGTCTTTTAATGTGAAATACAAATGCCCGCTAGAATGGTGGGTGAAGTTACTCACCTCCCCGCTTACGCTCACTTGCAAGAAAGTTGCCTCTAGCAGACTTTTTATCTGCGCATTGAGTTCACTCACACTTAGAGTTTTCATTATTCTACAAGCATAATCGCAAGGTTTGCGCTGATTTGTTGCCCCTCTTTAGCATAAATTTCTTTAATTTCTCCACCAATGGTTGCTAGCACTTGATTTTCCATTTTCATTGCTTCCACGATTGCTAGCACATCACCCTCTTTGATTTTATCTCCCACTTGCACCTTAAGTTTCGTCAAATTTCCCGGCATTGGCGAAATAATATGCCCCGGCAGACTTGCTTGGGGTAAAGAATCGGATTTTTTGCTAGGGGCTTTGCTAGAATCTTTCTCGCTAGATTCTACAAGCACTTCTTTCAAGTCTCCATTCACGCGCACAAAAAATGGTCTCACATTTTCATCTTTTGCCCCGCTTCCTTCAATTTTAATATGATAAGTTTCTCCGTGCAAATTAATGGTAAATTCTTTTGCCATTGGAGCATTTGCGCCCTCAAAGGTTGTAAGAGCTTCTGGGCTTAGACGATTTTCATTGCGTTCGCTTAAAAATTGCTTTGCAATTCCACCAAAAATCGCATAAGAAATCACATCTGTTTCGCTTTTGGCAAAGCCTTGAGATTCCTCACGCGCCTTTTGTAGCTCTGGCTCTAGCCTATCTGCTGGACGCTCTGCGATGATTTCCTCTCCCTCTGCTTGGATTCTTTCTATTAATTCTTTTGCGATTGGAGCTGGTGTCTTGCCATAATAGCCTTTAATAATATTCTTAGATTCCGTTGTGAGTGTTTTATAACGCGTTTGCGCTAAGACATTTAACACCGCTTGTGTGCCGACAATCTGACTAGAGGGAGTAACAAGTGGAGGATAACCAAAATCTTTACGCACATTGGGAATCTCTGCTAAGACTTCGTCCATTTTGTCTAGCGCATTTTGCTCTTTGAGCTGATGTGCCATATTAGAAATCATACCGCCCGGAATCTGATTGACAAGCACACGGGTATCTATTTGATTGTATTCAGATTCAAATTTTTTATATTTTCTGCGATTCCGCTTTAAAATCTCTGCGGCTTTTTCCATAATTTCTAAATCTAATTTTGTATCCCACTGCGTGCCTTGCAATGTCGCCACAATGGATTGCGTGCAAGGATGGCTTGTGCCCTCTGCTAGCGCGGAGTTAGAACAATCCAAGCTATCCACCCCCGCTTCAATGGCTTTTAAATGTGAGCCAAAGGCGAATCCAGCGGTGGAATGTGTATGCAAAGCCAAAGGCAAACCAATCTCGCTTTTGAGTGCTTTGACAAGCTCAAAGGTAGCATTGGGCGTAATCAAACCTGCCATATCTTTGATTGCCAAAGAATCGCAACCGCGTTTTGCCAATTCCTTGCCATATTCTACAAAGCTTTGAATCGTATGCACGGGCGAAGTGGTATAGCAAATCGCTCCTTGTGCGTGTTTGCCTTGCTTTTTAACCTCATCAATAGAAACCTCTAAATTCCGAATGTCATTTAATGCGTCAAAGATTCTAAAAATATCTACTCCATTTTGAGCAGAAAGTCGCACAAATTCGCGCACTACATCATCAGCATAATGACGATAACCGATGAGATTCTGTCCGCGCAAAAGCATTTGGATTGGAGTTTTTTTGAAAATTTCTTTAAAGATTGCTAATCGCTCAAAAGGATCTTCTTTTAAATATCGCAAACAGGCATCGTAAGTCGCTCCACCCCACACTTCTACACTATAAAATCCCACTTGTTCAAAAGCTTGCGCCGCTTCTATCATATCTTCCGTGCGCATACGCGTTGCAAGCAAGGATTGATGTCCATCTCTTAGGCTATTTTCAGTGATTTTTATCATAATACAAACTCCAAATATTAAGTTTTGAGCTTATATTATAACAACAAATTACAATCTTTTAAGTGTATTGTGAGAATTTTGTATCAAAATTATCAAGAATGATTATTTTTGTATCATTATGAGAAGTTTAAGGAAAAAAGGAAATAGGATTCCACCTTTTGCAATGGCGCAGGCTTAAAGTAATCCAAAATTATAGATTGCCACGAATCGCAAGCGATTTGACAAGCAAACCATCGTGTCCTTGTGTGCAAAGCCACCAAGCAAATCCGCAATAGCCCTGTTAATTTTACTATTTTGCTGAGTTTGCAGCTTGAGCTTTGGAATACAAAATCATCAATCTTTCATTCTGTTCTGTGCTGTTTAGATGGATTGCACCTCCGCTTTTATTCTCGCTTTTACTTTGGTTTGTGGATTTGTTCGCCTCTAGTTCTACCACTTCAAAAAAACTACAAAAGCTAAGTCCCTCATCAAGAAATTCCATTTTTAACTCCTTATTTAATCTATCAAATAAGAAGCAAATTTCATTCCTCTTTTATCATCTGAGATTCTAAAACAATCAATTTTTACGAAAATAGTGGAAAACCAATCGACTACTGATTTATGAAGTTTAACGAAGAATATTAATGTGGAATCGCTAGATTAGATATGTCCAAACCCTCCTCTGACATTTCTTGGGATTCTGTGGCATTGCTCTCTGCACTAGTAACAAGAGGGGGAATATTTACATCAACAAGCCAATAAAATCTTGTGGCTTCGTCCAAAGCAGGCTTGACCTTAGCAATCTGATAACCCTGTCGCAACTCAATGGATTCTACAACACCCACTAAAATTCCGGGATAAAAAATATTGTCATTGCCACTTGTTCGCACAATCTCGCCAACTTCAATTTTAGGATATAGAGGAATATAATCTACAATAAAACCTTTATTAATATCATATTTTGCGATTCCTTGTGATTTTCTATCACCTACTACAACGCTATAATTGCATTTCTCATCTCCATTCAAAAAGCCTTCCAAACGCCGATTTTGCAGAATCGCAATTCCCGCAACCTTGTTATCATTAATTAATCCAAAAATCGTTCCATTCTGATAAGTTTTATTAGTTTTGTATTCTAGCCATATTTTTTTATAATCATTCATACGTACAAATGAAATCATACGCACAAATACGAGTTCTGGCATATTTAAACGCAAAGGAGAATTAATAGAGTCTAACAAATCATTATATTCAATCTTTAGAGCTTCAAGCAAATATTCTATTTGCTGTTTATCTCTCAAAGAATCCGAAAGCTGTTTGATTTGTTCTGCTTGATGAAAATGACGTTGAATTGCCTTTAATATATTGCTATTGAAGTTAAAAATCCCTATCTTGATGCTATCACTTAAAGACAATATCCTATTTTGCACTTCGGTAGAAATTTTCATTGAAATAAACAATGCAATGAATAAAAAAATCGTCCAAAGAAAAACTTTTTTCATCTCTTTTCTATATTATTGTATCTTAAAAAAATCTTACTCGTAAGAAGATTGCTGTAAAACATCAATCTCTTCTAGCGCCTTTCCTGTGCCTTTTGCCACGCATAACAAAGGCTCATCACCCACATATACAGGAAGTTTTACGACATCTGAAAGATACTTATCAAGCCCACGAATCAATGCTCCACCGCCTGTTAAGACGATTCCATTTTCAACAATATCTCCTGCCAAATCTGGTGGCATTTGCTCCAATACATCTTTGAGGGCATTTGAAATCTCTTTTAGCGGTTCTTTCATCGCTTCACGGACATCTTCACTTGTTAATTCAATCGTATTGAGCAATCCACTCACTTGGTCGCGCCCTTTTACTTGCATTACAAGTGGCTCCTCAAGACTTACAGCAGAACCAATTTGGATTTTAATTTCCTCTCCTGTTCTCTCCCCAATCAACAAACTATATTTGCGACGCACATAATCCACAACCGCCAAATCTAATTTGTCTCCTGCAACGCGTAAAGATTTGGAAATCACAAGCCCACCTAGAGAAATCACACCGATTTCCGTAGTCCCTCCTCCAATATCTACGACTAGGCTTCCTTTAGGTTCTTTAACCGGCAAACCTGCACCAATCGCCGCTGCCATTGGCTCTTCAATCAAAAAGACTTCCCTAGCTCCTGCGCTAATTGCAGATTCTTTAACTGCCTTGCGTTCTACTCCTGTCAAGCCATAAGGCACGCAGACAATAATTCTCGGACGCATTAATGCTTTTCTTCTGTGTGCTTTTTCAATAAAATAACGAATCATCTTTTCTGTCATATCAAAGTCCGCAATCACGCCGTCTTTCATCGGACGCACCGCCAAAATGCTTCCGGGTGTTTTACCTACCATTTCTTTTGCTTCGTGTCCTACGGCGAGGATTTTATTCCTGCCGTGCCTATCATTATGCACAGCGACAACAGAGGGTTCATTAATAATAACACCTTGCCCTTTTACCAAAACAATCGTATTTGCCGTCCCAAGATCAATTGAAATATCGTGTGAAAACAACCCAATAACTCTATCTAATAACATATCCTTCTCTCTTTATAATGGATTTAAGCACTTTTTTTGCTTGCTTTTTTCTGCTTTACTAGCATTGGTTTTGCAAGTTTTAAAACCGCCTCTTTAGTGATAATCACTTCATAACCTTTCAATTCTGGTAGCTCATACATAATATCTAGCATAATTTCTTCCATAATTGAACGCAACCCTCTTGCCCCTGTTTTACGCGCAATCGCAAGATTCGCAATCTCTTCTAATGCTTCGTTTTTAAAAGTCAAAGCCACTCCATCAAAAGCAAAAAGTTTTTTGTATTGCTTTGTCAATGCGTTCTTTGGCTTTTGTAGAATCTCTATCATTGCTTCTTTGGTGATTTCCTCCAAAGTCGCAAACAAATGCAAACGCCCGATTAATTCTGGAATCAGCCCAAAACTCACCAAATCATCTGGCTCTACTTGCTCTAAAACATTTTCTTGCGCATTTTTTTCGTTTGCTTTATGGTGGAATCCTAAGCTATTTCCGCCAATTCTCCGTTCAATAATGTCTTTTAACCCATCAAAAGCACCTCCGCAGATAAACAAAATATCTTTAGTATCAATTTGGATAAATTCTTGATTGGGGTGCTTTCTGCCACCTTTTGGTGGAACATTCACAACGCTACCTTCTATAATTTTCAACAATGCCTGCTGCACTCCCTCCCCTGATACATCTCGCGTGATGGAACGATTCTCTGAAAGCCTTGAAATTTTATCAATCTCATCAATAAATACGATTCCTCTTTGCGCCCTTTGCGCATCGCCATCAGCCTCTTGTAGCAAACGCGTTAAAATATTTTCCACATCTTCGCCCACATAGCCCGCTTCTGTTAAACTTGTTGCATCACAAATTGCAATAGGAATATTTAAAAATTTTGCTAATGTCTGCGCCATTAACGTTTTACCACTTCCGGTGGGACCAATTAGCAAAATATTAGATTTTGCAATCTCTGTATCGTCCTCCTCTGATTGCCCTTTAGTTTGCAATACACGTTTGTAATGATTATAAACTGCGACGCTAAAAACCTTTTTGGCTTTCTCCTGACCGATAACATACTCATCTAAAACTGCTTTTAATTCTTTGGGAGGCACGATATTTAGCTCTTGCTCAAGAGATTCCGACTCTTCCTCAAAGTGTTGCTCACCCCCGACAAGCAAACTATAAGAAGCAATGATGCAATTTTTGCAAATGCAAACATTATTTCCAGCAATCAATGGATTTTTGTGAGATTCTTTAGACTTGCAAAAATCACAAACTTTTTCACTCATTAGTTTTCCTTGTAAAAGGGATTCCCCTTGTGGATTGAATAATAAATTCACACATTTTTTTGACATTTGTGTCTTTTACGCCCTCGTCAAGAATTTCTTGTGCGATTTCTTTAATTGGTGCATTACCAAAAAAAAGACGTTTATAGGCATTGTGAATTTTATCTACTTCGTGGTGTTCAAAATGTTTGCGCAAACGATGCAGATTTAGCCCTCTTATGACCGCGCGATTCCCCTCTGCCATACAAAAAGGAGGAATATCTTGTGAAAGCGCACTCGCTCCTGCAATCATTGCATAATCTCCCACCTTTACAAACTGATGAATCGGTGTTAAACCACCTACATTAATATGACTACCCAACACGATATGCCCACCAAGTGTTGCGCCATTTGCCAAAATGCAAGAATCCCCAACAATACAATCGTGCGCAATATGCACATACGCCATTAACAAATTATTACTACCAATGATTGTTTTGCCTCCACCGCCCTCTGTGCCCGGATTTATCATCGTAAATTCTCGGATTTTGTTAAAATCGCCAAAAATTAACTCATTAGGTTCATCGCGATATTTCAAATCCTGCGGTTTTGTGCCCAAAGTCGCATTTGGAAAAATCTCATTTCCTTCCCCTAAAGTTGTGTTGCCAAGAATCGTTACATGGTTATACAGCTTACAACCTTTTCCAATTTTCACATCTTTGCCAATCACACAATAATGCCCAATTTCTGCATTTTCACCAATGATCGCACCCTCTTCAATGATAGCGGTTTGCGCAATTTTTGCTGATTTTGCTACACTCACTTTTATGCCTTTTTCTCTGCGTTATCTACTACCATTGCTTTTAACTCCGCTTCAGCGACTAATTTTTCTTCTACATAGGCATAGCCTTGCAATACCCAGATTCCACCTTTATGCTTCAAAACTTCTAATTTATAAGTTAATTTATCGCCCGGAATTACGGGATTTCTAAACTTTGCCTTATCAATGCTCATAAAATAAACAATTTTATCGCCTGTATTTTGCGCATTATCTCCAAACATACTCACAAATGCCAACACGCCGCCTGCTTGCGCCATTCCCTCAATGATATAAACACCCGGATAAATAGGTTGTGTAGGAAAATGCCCATTAAAAATTTCTTCATTGATTGTAATATTTTTATACGCTTCAATCTTTTCATTAGGCGTCATAGAAACAATCCTATCTACGAGTAACAAAGGATAGCGATGCGGTAGAATCTCACGAATTTTTTGCACATCATAAATCATTCAAAATCCTTAAAACTAAAATTAAATTTTAACATAATTTTCATTTGATTATAATGCCATTTTACCCGGATTTAAAATATTGTTAGGGTCAAAGGCTTTTTTAATCGCACGAAAGAGATTCATTTCCTCCTCCGAAAAAGCAAGATGCATAAAAGGTGCTTTTGAGATTCCAATGCCGTGTTCCCCGCTTAGAGTGCCTCCAAGCTCCACCGCGATTTTAAAAATCTCTTCAATTGCTTTGTGTCCCCTTTCTAACTCCTCTAATTTACTTCCATCTACCATTACATTTGTATGCACATTTCCATCTCCTGTATGCCCAAAACAAGGAATCACAACATCGTATTTTTTGGAAACCTCTGCGATTCTTTCTAATAATTCAGGGAGCTTAGAGCGCGGAACCGTAATATCTTCATTTAATTTCTTGCTTCCATAAATCGTAATACTTGGACTTGCATTCTTACGAGCAAACCACAAATCTGCTGCTTCTTGCTCATTGTTTGCTTTCACAAACTCACTCGCTCCATTTTCAAAGAATTTTTCCTCTATTTTGCGGATTTGATAATCAATCTCTTCGGGCAAATTTCCATCTACTTCAGTAATCAAAATCGCCCCTGCTTCTTTTGGCAAACCTTTGTGGAATTTCTCCTCTACCGCCCTAATGCTAAGATTATCCAAAAACTCCATTGCCACAGGCGAGATTCCACTTGCCATTGTTTTATACACCGCATTCATCGCAGATTGAATACTTGGAAAAACCCCCATTGCACTTTGTTTATATTTTGGCTTACTAAGCAACTTTAAAGTAATTTCTGTAACGACAGCCAATGTTCCCTCACTCGCAATAAGAATCCCTGCAACATTGTAGCCCGCAACATCTTTGATTGTCTTTTTGCCCGCTCGGATAATATCCCCATTTGGCAACACTGCGCGCAATGCCATCACAAAGTCTTTTGTGATTCCATATTTTGCTGCACGCATTCCTCCTGCATTTTCACTGACATTTCCCCCCAAAGTAGAATAATGCTCACTTGCGGGATCTGGCGGATAAAACAATCCAACTGCTTCCACTGCTTTTTGCAATTGCATATTTACCACACCGGGTTGCACGCGTGCTACCATATTTTCCATATCAATCTCTAAAATTTGATTCATATGTTTCTCTAGTGCCAAAATCACTCCGCCCTGCACTGCAAGCGCTCCACCTGTAAATCCACTTCCAGCACCTCGTGGAATAATCGGTATTAAATGTTCATTGCAATATTTTAGCACACGGCTAACTTCCTCTTCATTATGCGGAAAAACAACGCATTCGGGATACTTTCTCTCTTTTGTTGCATCATAGCAATAAGCACTCAAATGCGCTTTATCACTAAAGCATTCACCCTCACCTACAATGGTTTTTAAGTCTTTGATATTTTGTTCTGTCATCATCAATCCTTAAAAAATATCTTTTATACCATCAAGAAAATAATTTGTAATTCTTCCAAAAAATGTTGCGTCTTCATCGCGAATCTCACCCTTAACTAAAGCGTCAAAATATACATAATAGTCTTGCGTTTTAATATCATTAAAAAGATAAGAAAACCATTCTTGATTGCCTCTTCCAATGCGCGAGAAAAATGGCAACATACGCTCCTCCACTGGTGCACGTCCTGTAATGTAGTCCTTTTTAATCATACGAAAAGTCTGACAATCCAACGCTTGCCCCTCATTGAGATTCACCATATATATAATTCCCGCCGCATATTGCGTGCAGATTTTGCGAAAATCTCCCCTCACAGGCGCAGTATGTCCTACATCCATTAAATAAGCCGCAAACAAATCAGGGTGCAACCAAGTAATCTCTGGATAGGCGGCTTTAATTTTTTCATAAATATCTTGTGTTGGCGCAATTAAAAATGCGCGATCGTTGAAACTGCGAAAAATTACTTCATCATTCTTTTGTGGCGTTAAAGCAGGTGTTGGAAAGGCACTTTGCTCCAATCCCACAAAAGGCTCAAAAGCTATCTTTGCCCGATTGTCTTGAATCTCTATTACTGCGGCTTTTGCCACGATTCCAGAATGCTCTCTATCAAACCAACGAATAATCTCTCCGCTTTCCCCAACCTTTAAATCGAATGCTGGCACATACGCATAATGTGCAGAATCCTCATCAAGTGCAATAATTGGGACAATGATTTTGTTGCCAAAAGGAGAAGCTAAAGAAAAAGTAACAAAAAAAGAGAATACAACCAAATATTTGAGAAGTTTTAAATATTTCATAAACAAATGAGCCTTAGTCTTGAGAAATTTTTAATATTAAAAATTTCTGAAATTATATTTTATTTTTGCTTAAAGCCTAGCAAGATTTTATGGAATTTATATAAAATTTTGCAAATTTTTCTCCCGCAATTTCACAACAATGTAAAAAGTTGGAATCCTTTTTGCTTTAAAATTTTCAATTTTGACAATATTTCAAACTTTGATTTTAAAGAAAGGATTTTGTTTCACAATGGTTATCAATCAAAACTTAAACTCTCTAGGTGGAATTTATAATGAAGCGAATCGTCTTTTAAATGAAAATGTGCAATCCACAAACAAAGCGCAGAACAAGGACTTACAGCAACAAAATCAAGAGAGCTTTAGCAGTGAGAGAATCACCTATGGTATGATTAGTTTGGAGCTTATGAGTGATGAACAATATCAAGCTTTTGAAAGAGTAACTGCGGGTATGTCGCCCAATGAAAAAATTTCTGTCGCGCAAATGCTCACAAGAGCTGGCAATCTAAGCGCAAGCGTAGAGCGTGTGGAGCAACGCGAAAAAGAATCCCAAGATTCCAATCCAAAGAAAAAAGAAGAAGAACTCGGATTTTTGGGTATCACACAAGATGGTTGGCAAGAAGTTGCAAAAGAATTTCAAGACAATTTAAACCACCTACAAGGGCTTTATACTAAAAATTATACTAAGAATCTTACGAGCAACTATAATGATATTTTGCGCAAAAATACAGAAGCCAAAACACAACGCATTTTAAGGGAATTTAGCCACGCAATTTATAGTGGCAATGTGCAAATTGATACGATAAGCTAAGAAAGCAAAAATCCCTACTATACCCTTTGCGATTCTGCGTTCTGTTCTTATAGGAAACCAAAGTATCTTATAATGCCCGCGTCCTTGCGAGATTATGTAAAATATAGAGTTAAAAGATTATTAAATTTTCTAGCTAATTAGGATTAAAATTATTTATTATTTTTGCTGTGGAAATTCAAGTGGCGGACAGAGAGAGATTCGAACTCTCGGTAATCTTGCGACTACGCATCCTTAGCAGGGATGTGGTTTCAGCCAACTCACCCATCTGTCCTTGTAAAAAAGAAGCATAATTATATCTTTTTTAAGTAAAATAAAACTTAAATTAAGCTTTTACAACTCTTACCCGCTTTATTACTTAAGCAAATTATGCTTAAGCGATTCCGCTATTTTGCAAAGCTTCTGCTTGAAAATATGCCACAATAGGGTCAATCACCATATCCAAATTGCCACTTAACATAATCTCTTCTAAGCTATACAATGTCAAACCCACGCGATGGTCTGTCAAGCGATTCTGCGGATAATTGTAAGTTCTTATGCGCTCACTTCTGTCGCCACTTCCTACTTGCGATTTTCGCTCTTGCGCATTTTGCTCCATTTGTGCTTCTAATTGCGCTTCATAGATTCTAGCTTTTAAAATTTTCAAGGCTTTGTCTTTGTTTTTGTGTTGGGACTTTTCGTCTTGCATAGACACACTAATACCTGTCGGAATATGCGTAATTCTTACCGCGGAATCCGTAGTATTGACGCATTGTCCCCCGTGTCCTCCTGCACGAAACACCTCAATCCGTAAGTCATTGGGATTAATCGTAACTTCCACATCATCTACTTCTGGCATAATCGCCACCGTGATTGCCGAAGTGTGAATGCGCCCTTGCGATTCTGTTTCTGGCACGCGTTGCACACGATGCGTGCCACCTTCGTATTTAAGCCTTGAATATGCCCCCTTACCTTTTATAAGGGCAATCACCTCCTTATAGCCACCAAAATTATTCTCGCTAGAGCTAATAATCTCTACTTTCCACGATTTTAATTCTGCATAACGCACATAAGTGCGGAATAAATCGCCTACGAAAATTCCCGCTTCATCTCCACCTGTACCAGCACGCAATTCCAAATAAATGTTTTTATCGTCATTTGGGTCTTTTGGGAGCAAAAGAATCTTAATTTCCGATTCTAAAGCCTCATTTTGCAATTCTGCTTCTTTGATTTCTTCTTTTGCCAAATCTCCTAAATCCTTGTCGTCTAATAACAATTTATTCTCTTCAATACTTTGGAGATTCTTAAGATATAGACGCGATTTTTGTACCAACTCTTCTAAATCGCTTTGTTCTTTGCTAAGTTCTGCAATGCGTTTAATATCTTTTAAAATCTCTGGGTCAGTCAGGAGCTTGTTAATCTCATCATAATGCTTGATAAAGGGCTGAAGTTTGGAAGCTAACATATAGGAAACTTAAAGACTAAATTGCAGTGAATTTGCTTGCATACACGAAAAAACAAAATCGCAAACGCAAAATTAAGCGTTTGCTAAAGCAAGTTTTTTTACTGAAGCGTTGAGACGACTAATTTTTCTAGCGGCGGTGTTTTTTGTCAAGATTCCTTTGCTAACATAGCTGTGGAAGTTTTTATTGATTTGCTTAAATACCTCTTGAGCTTTGTTCAGGTCTTTTGCAGTAATTGCTTCACTTAAATCTCTTGTCATATTTTTAATTCTTGTTTTATAGTAACGATTGCGTTCGGTGCGTGTTTTTGTTTGACGAATACGTTTTTGCGCAGATTTATGATTTGCCATAGGGTGTTAATCCTTTCTCTTTTACTCATCT
>NZ_JAIEFA010000037.1 GCF_029067145.1 Helicobacter sp.
TCTTGTTCTAAGCCTTTTTGAATGTTTTGAATGTTTTGATTAATCTCTTTTGCCATAATGCCAAATTCGTCGTGAGATTTAGGGGTAACTAATGCTGGTGGCGTATCTACTTCGTGGCGTAAATATTTGAAAAAATCAAAGAGTAAAGTAGAGATTCCTCTAAGTCGTGCGACAATCTGTGTTCTAATAAAAACAAATATCACAAGCATTACAACAATAACAACTACGATGTTTGCAAGTATTAATGTTGTTCTAAGTTTCACCACAGATTCATAAATAGAACTTTCCGGCGCAGAAACAATTAATGTCCAAACTCCTCCTTCTACACCTCCGCCAATGTTGATATTTGCTACTGCTGTATAGCTCATCTCTCCTAAAGAGTTAATATAGCTAAAAAGCCCTTCAATCTGATTTTCAATCGCGTGCTTTAAGTCATTCATTGTAGGACTTTGATTGACTTCACGCAAATATTTGCCCAAAAAATCTTTTCTTCCGTGCGCTGCTATTGTAGAATCCATTGCATAGACACCTTTAAAATCGCCTTTGTAAATAGAGTTTGCAGGGTCTTGTAACATTGTTGTAATGCTTTGCAAATCAATAAATACCCCTAATACGCCGAGCACTGCGCCCTTTTCATCTAAAATAGGCTGATTGATTCCCATACCAAAAAACTCTTTACCCTCTAATGTTTTCCATAGAGGTCTGCCTACGGTTGGTTTGCCTGTGCTTAGAGTTTTTTGCAAGCTACCAAAATCTGTAATGATTTCATTTGCTTGAACAATTTGACTTTTATTTTGGTCATTCACAGCTAGAACCATAAAATCGCCATTTGGTAAGCGATGTTTTTGGTTGAGGATATTTTCACCTCTATATCGTGAATCTTTAAGATAAAGATAACCGAAACTTCCCCAAGTATTGCTATTAAGCATATCTAATACATCATTATCTAGAATCGCTTGTTTGCCTTGATACACATCACGCATTACAAAATGCTTGCTTGCATTTAATGCAACATAAATTTCGTTAAAGATTCCCCCCACCAAATTTGCTTCGCGTTTAGCTGCATTGACAAGCATTTTATTTGCTTCACGCGTTTGAATTGTTTGTGAGGTTTTGACAATCACTATTGTAACGACTAGCATACCAATGATTAATACACTGGAAAATGCCAACATAATTTTTGCAC
Organism: Helicobacter sp.; assembly: GCF_029067145.1. Lineage (GTDB taxonomy): Bacteria > Campylobacterota > Campylobacteria > Campylobacterales > Helicobacteraceae > Helicobacter_D. The sequence goes on from NZ_JAIEFA010000037.1 coordinate 1,187, forward strand.
CAAGATTCAATGAGCGAAAATATTGCAAGAAAACTCCTTTAAAAAAATATTCCAAAAAACCTAGAAATCGCATTATATTGAAAGAAAACTTTACCAAAATTTAAATATATATTAAGAAAATAAATCACAATTTAATCTTAAAGAAACCAAAATATAAAATTAGAAGTTTTGTTGTCATTCTTAACAAACACTAAGTATTAGGCTTTATAATATCAAATCAATATTAAGGAGCAGCAATGACTTACACTATTTTGGAAGTAGAACACATTAGCGGTATTAGTTCGCGCAAGATTCGGTTTTGGCTAGACAAGGGGCTCTTTCCACACATTCATAAGGACAAAAATGGTGTGCGGCTTTTTAATCAAAAAGATATTGATTGGCTCTGCTGGATTGAACTCTATCGCAGGCTTGGAATCAGCATTAAAGAGATTCGGCATTACAAAAGCCTTGTTGATGCGGGAGATTCTACATTACAAGAGCGACTTAAAATCATTCAAAATCAAAAGGCAAAGAATCTTGCTGAAGTGGCAAAACTACAAGAAGCAATTGCAATGTTAGAATATAAAGAACAACTCTATCTTGAACTTATCACAAATGGGCGCAAAAACTACCAACCGCGCAGCTTTAGTGAATGTAAAGCGATTTTGGAGAACCAAAGCAAGCAAATAAAAGCAAAAAAGTAGAAAGATTGGTATTGATTGGGTAGGCTATGTTGCGTTGTTGCTTTCTTTAGGAATTTTATTTTTTGGTTTTTTAGGCATAGGCAGAGTGGGAGCAAGGGTAAGTATGACTTCTCTTAAAGTCTCCAAAGAATCCACATCAAGGATATAAGATTCCTTTGCACCTGCATAGGGAAAGCCAAGTGGGGTGGATTCTAAAAGGAGTTTTAGAATCTCAAATTTCTTGACGAAAAGCATCTCATCACAGAGCAAGAAAATAGGCTTAGGCACACTCTCGCCCCTATCAATCACATAAATGCAGTATTCTCCAAACATCTTTTTAGCACTAAAGTGATAAGGTGTATCTTCTAACGCACTTTTAAGATTCTCCAACACAAAATCCTTAAAGCTCTCACTTGTTGGCATACAAACCTCTTAGATTTTTTAGATTTTTCATTATTCTAGCTTCTCTTGATTTAAAGTAGCAAAATTATACAATAAATTTCACTTAATCCTTTGAGTTAAACCCTTGACAAACACTAAGTGTAAGGCTTTATAATTACAGAATCTATTTTCTATTACAAGGAGAACAAATGCAAAAATTCATTGCTATTGCTTTGGTAGCGACTTTAGGTTGCGTAAATATCGCTTATACAGAGGAGGCAAAAATGCAAAAGACACAGGAAATAGTAAAAGACGGCAGTCTTGGAGGATTTAAGGGAGATTCTAAAATCTTTAGCGGTGAAGTGAATGTTAAAATGCTGTTTAAAAGCGATTCTTATCGTCCTTTTGGCGGTGGGGAAGTTACTTTTTCTCCTCGCGCAAGGACGGCGTGGCATACGCACCCCGCAGGACAGACGCTTATAGTTACACAAGGCACGATTTATACGGGCACAAAAGCAGGCATTACACAAATCGCAAAGGTTGGTGATGTGGTGCTTTGTCCGCCTGATGTAGAGCATTGGCACGGAGCAGGCTTGAAAGAAAAGGGCGTCCATATCGCACTTACACACGAAAAAGATGGCAAAAATGTTACTTGGCTAGAACTTTTAAGCGATACAGAATATGAGGGCTACATTAAGGAGGCAGAGGGCAAGGCGAATAAGTAAGATTCTAAGGTTTTTGTGGTGCTTAAAAGGCGAATCTAAAAGCTAATTTATTTCCTCAAAATATGTAAATATTCCAAAGTGGAATCTTGTTTTTGGATTCGTTTAGAATCTGCCTTAAACCGCTGGTGCTTTTGGGTAGTAAAAGAGTATTTGCCATATTTTTCAAAAATATCTTGAATCTGCTCTAAACTAAGCAATCCCTCATCATTATAGCTTAGGAAAATCCACTCAAAATGCGCATTTTTGATGAGGTTTTCTAGCGTGTCCGCAACTTTTGCTTTCTTGCACCAAGCCGACTTTTCATACTCTCTCAAGCCTGTCTTGCCCTTTGGGATAAAATCATCATACAAGGCAATTGTGTTTAAAAGATGATAATTCGCGCCATATTCTCGCGCATTATAAGGTGGGTCAAGATAAAGAATATCGCCCTTTATCTTAGTAATAAGTGTATTTGCGTCCTCATTAAATACCAAATGTTCATTTTCATTGCATTCAAACTCTGCAGGATTTAGAATAAAACATTTGAGCGCACTTTTTTTAAGGTGCTTTAAAAACGCTCCATACACTGAAGCAGTGTTTGCGACCTTATCGGCGGATTCCAAAAGGGAGGCAAGGAGAAAATAATATTCCTTATCGTTGATGAATTTTTCCTCTTTCCATTGCGCGATTTGAGAGCGCACAGCGTCAATCCTTTGCGCATTTTCATCGCTAAAATATTGCCTCCCACTACCAGAACCAAGCGCATAGTAAGTATAGATTTTGCCCTTTTGTGGTGGCGTTTGAATCGTATCATTAAGAATGCGGAGCAGCTCATTAACACGCGCTAATTTTTGATGATTGCCGATATAATTTTGTGTCAAGACAAAGCTATAATATTCCTTGTCGTTGCTGATAATTTGCTTGACCTGTGTTTTAAAAAGCCTCCCCACTGCCGCACTCCCAGCAAACATATCGCAAAAGATAGAATCCTTTAAGGGCTTTGCACTAGCTTTTTGAAGTGTAGATTCTATGCTTGTTTGCAAAAAGCTAGAGAGTTTAAATTTAGAGCCAATGTAGTTCATCAAAATATCCGATTAAATGTTATGGAACAATTTTGAATTTTAAATTCTATATACATTAGGGGTAAAATATTATTTTTCTCATTGAACATTTGTGCTTGTTGATAAAAGTCTTGATAACAAGCAGAATCTTTATTGGCAGTTTCTCTACAAATTATCATCGGTTGAATATCTGATGGACGATTTGGAATATAATATTGTTCCAACCAATCAATATATCGTTGAATTTGTCTTAAAATTTCAGCATAAACACATGTAGATTTTAATTCTATGGGAATAATTTTTCTTGGATTTTCAGCAAGAGATAGCATAATATCAATGCGTTGCATTCCAACGCCACAGCTAACTTCATTGCCCAACCATTCAATCGGCTGATTTTCCAAAATTCCAAATAATTTAGTTTCATAAATAGATTGTAAAATGTAGGCTTGTAAATGTGCCTCGAATTGATTATTTCTTGAATATTTATAAATTAATCTCGGTAAAATATTTAATTTCTCTTGTCTGCCCTTGTAAATATGACGAGTGGAAATAGAGACAATTTCTTGATTTTTTAAATCAAAACTAAAATGAATTCCATTGATATTTTGCTTTAAATTTTTATCTCTAATTAGTGCAATAAGCCTTTCGCTTTCATAAATAGTAATCATTGTGTTGCCGCGATTGCCCTTTAGTTTCCGATAAATGAGACTCCACAACATTTGATTAGGGGATTGTATTGTTTTAATCTCATCTAATGCTTCCCATTCAGTAACGCCTTTGCTATAAACCTTTTCAGGTTCAATCAAACATCTAAAAGTAAGGGATTTGTTAAGTTCTTGCTTAAGATACTGTTGCTCATCATTATTATCAAAGAAAAATTTGTTCTTTACTTTAAATACACCAAAAAACTTTCCCTCCCCAATGCCAAATTGAAAATTTTGTTGCAAATAAAAAATAATTAAATCTCCAATTTGAACCCTTGAAAAATCTGCAACCATACCTAGAATAGTATTTTCAGTTTGTGTTGCAAGTTGTGTTATTGGATTATGATTAAAATCAACAACAGCTTCTTTCATACCTGTGCCAACAAACATAAATTCCAAGTGATATTTAAAAGTTATAGCATCTACAATAAAAACATGGGTTGTCATATCTGTCCTTAAGGTTTTAATCTTCTATGTGTGGTTTTTCTTTTGCATTTTTTACACCACATTTCCACTCCATACTTATATGTCCTTGTTGCATTATCTAAAGCATTATCAAATTCACACCCCCTCTTCTGCAAGGTCTCTAATGATTGCAGCGTGCTGACTTGACTTACCTAAATCACAGACAGCACAATGCCATTTATTATCACTTAGGATTTCTTTCATTTCATCCTTTTTAGTAGCCATTATAAATCCTTGTTGATACAAAATATAATTTCAAGGAGTAATTAAAATCATTCAAAAATTATAGCACAACAAAATGAAGCAGGGTTTTCTAAATTTTTCCAAAATCCCCTTGACAAACACTAAGTGTGAGGATTTATAATGTCATTTTATTTTGACATAAAGGAATGCAATGCAGAATCGGAGAAAATTTTTAAAAACTCTTGCCTTCACAGGAGTAAGTTTAAGTGCTGGCGTTTTGCCAACTTTTGCGCAAGAACACAATCCAAACAACACCAACTCACAAAATCAAGGAGCAACAATGAATACAAACCCACAAGTGTGGTATATCACAGGAGCAAGTGGAGGTTTAGGCTTAGAGCTTGCCAAATATCTTTTAAGCAAAGGCGATAAGGTTGCAGCAACTTCAAGGAAGCTATCCAATATAGAATCCAAACTTGGCAAAGAAAACGAAAACTTCTTGCCCTTAGAACTTAGCTTTAATGGTGATATGAATGCAAAAATTGCTGCAAATTTAGAAGCAGTCAAAAAGAAATTTGGCAGGTTGGATAATGTCGTGAATAACGCAGGATATGGACTTTTAGGATTTATTGAGGAAGTGAGTGAGAAACAATTAAGAGAACAATTTGAAGTCAATGTCTTTGCGCCATTTCTAGTCGTGCAAAACGCGCTAAAGATTCTGCGTCCGCAAAGCATTAAAGAAGGAGGCAATAAAGAGAATATTAAGGCTAGAATCTTTAATATAAGTTCTATTGCAGGATTTAGAGTATCTAACAATTCTACCCCTTATTGTATGAGCAAATTTGCGATAAGCGCGCTAAGTGAGGGATTGCTCCTTGATGTAAGTGAATATGGAATCCATACGATTAATGTAATGCCGGCGGGATTCCGCACCGAGTTTTTGGGCGCAAGTATGGTGAGTGGCGATAGAAAGATAAGTGATTATGACGCAAGACGCACGCAATTTGATAATATGAGGACAAATTATAATGGCAAACAAGCGGGGAATCCGCAGAAGTTTGCGGAGATTCTCTATGAAGTCTCACGCAATCCCAAGCCTCCCTTTAGCCTCTTTATGGGCGAAGCGGCATTTACAAGCGCAAACAATAAGATAAAATGGGTAAGTGAGGACATCAAAGCCACAGAATCTTATACAGGGAAAGCAGCAGACTTTAGCGATTCTGCAGGAAGTGCGTTTGATGGGAGGTAACTAGGCAACACCTCGTAAGCTTCAGAATTTTTGAAGCTTGCAGAGGATAAAATAAACCGCGAAAAACACAAAACAAAGGAAAAGGAAAGATTTATGTTTTTTGACCAAGGTTTTTGGAGCATTTTTCTTCTTGTTTATCATCATTCCTTTTCTACCCACTAACTCTCCTCGTTTCTTTTATTAATATTTTCTTTATTTTTTAGGAGTTTTTTTATGAAAAAAATATATGTAGGCACGAATATGGCTTGGTTTTTGGTAATTATAGCGGGAATTATTGAATGTTTTTGGGCAAGCGGACTAAAATATGCACAAAGTATGCTGGGATATGGCATAGTTGCACTAGGAATCATTCTTTCATTTGTATTAAATCTCATTGCCTGCCGCGTGCTTGAAGCAAGCACGGTCTATGCGGTATTTGTTGGTATTGGCACAGCAGGAATTGTATCAAGTGAAATCCTCATCTTTGACGAACCATTTTCGCTTGCCAAAATCCTTTTAATTTTTTTATTGCTTTGTGCAGTTATTGGGTTAAAATTGAGTTCCAAAAGCATAAGTGCGCAGGATTCGCGTATCGCCCAATCAATGAGCAATGAAATTGGTTTGAACGATATGGTAGAAGGAAAAACAGAATGAGTCTAAAAACTGCCTATATTCTGCTTGTGTTTGCGATTCTTACGGAAGTGCTTGCAGTCAATCTTATGAAAGCTAGCGGGGGAGCGATATTTGGCTATGTATGTATGTTTGTATTGCTTGTAGTCTCTTACTACTTTATGGCACTTTCGCTCAAAAGACTTTCCATTAGCGTGGCTTATGCGATTTGGGAAGTTCTTGGCGCGCTTTGTGTGGTGGCAATTAGTATTTTTTATTTTGGCGAAGAGTTGCTATGGACGCAAAAGGCAGGCATTGCCTTAAGTTTTTGTGGAATTGCGCTGATTAACTATGCCGAGCTAAAGGCGCATAAAAACGAGGCAAAACCTCTAACGCAATCACACAATAATGCGGATTCTAAGCCGTAAAAGAGTGCATAATGGGTTTTGTTTTAGTGATTCTTGCCGCGATTTTAGATATTGTGGCAAATTTATTCCTCAAAAAATCTAATGCTTTTAGGCATAAAGGTTATGCGATTGGTTGTATTTTAATGGTTTGGGCAGCTTTCACAGCACTTTCGTTTGCATTACAATATTTACCGCTTAGCGTTGCTTATTCTACTTGGGGCGCAGTGGGAATTATTGGCACAGCAGCAGGTGGCTATGTGTTTTTTAAGGAGAGAATTGGGATAATAGGCTATATAGGCATTGCAATCGTTTTATGCGCAGTTGTTTTGCTGAATATGGAATCCTAATTTTGCAAGTTGTTAAAAGGAAAACAATGTATTGGATAATTTTAATTTTAGCAGGTTGTATGGAAATAGGGGGTATTGCAATGATGAAAAGTTTCACTACAACCAACAAAAAAATCTTTTTGCTAGGGCTTTTGTTTTTTATGACCATTAGCTTTGGGTTATTATCACTTGCAATGCAGGAAATTTCAATGGGCACAGCTTATGCAATTTGGACAGGAATCGGCGCGGGCGGCGGTGTGCTTATCGGAATCCTTTTCTTGGGGGAAAGCAAAAGTATCATAAAATTGACTTGTGTAAGTATGATTATTTTATGTAGTATAGGATTGAAGTTGGTATCTTATTAATCTTTGCTTTCGCGTCCTTGCAAGGACGCGTAGCGAACGAAGCAATCCATAACCTTGCATAAAGAAATCTTAAAGGTGGAATCTTAAATTAAAAGATTCCATTGCAAACACTTTGGCGAGACTTTAGATTATATCTTGCCACGAAAGCCTAAAGGTTTTCTCGCAATGATGAATAAGAGAAATCTCTTAAAACTTCTTCTTA
>NZ_JAIEFA010000038.1 GCF_029067145.1 Helicobacter sp.
ATAATAATTTTTTTATTGGAAAATTATTATTATTTTTACAATTTGAGTGTCTAATTCTTATAGAAATAATAAAAGTTATTTTTAAAGTATATTCATCTTTTAAGAGAAAGTAATGAAAAATTAACCAATATTTTTGCTATTCTCAACCATGGCAGGAGAGGCAGATACAAAAAGAGATGTCAGGGGATTTGCAATCAAATTCTACACCAAAGAAAGAAATTGGGATTTAGTCGGCAACAACGCAGCGTGGGATTTTTGGACATTATGCCTAGAGAGTCTGCACCAAGTAACAATTCTAATGAATAATCGTGGAATCCCAGCAAGTTACCACGATTCCATAAATTGCGCTAAAATGCTCTTACAAAAAGGCGCATTTGTAGATGAACGCAACGATAGAGGGCAAACCCCTCTTGCTGGAGTATGCTTCAAGGGACATTTGGAAATGGCAAAACTCTTACTTACATTTGGTGCAAATCCGAATGCCAACAATGGTTTAGGCGCGACACCCTACACCTTTGCAATTCTATTTGGAAGACAAGAAATTGCAGAATTATTGATAAAATATTCTCAAGTCAGCTTCTTTAAACGCATTCCACTCACAATCTTACGCTTAATTAAAAAATTTAAGTTTAGAAATAGAAGCTGTTTTGCTAAAGAAATGAATAAAATTTCTTGATTTTGTCTGCTTTGGAATTTCAGAAACAAAAACTTGTTCAAAGATTCGTTTACTGGGATATTCCAATGCACTCAATCTTGCGTTTGGTTTGGTTTTATGATAAACACAACCCGTATCAATCGCAGCAAAATTTTCTGTTATCAACACTTCTTTTTGCACATCGTGTCCAAACACATTAAACACCCCATATTTCTTTTTTGCTTCTTTTTGTAGATTGTGCATTTTAAGTCTGCTCCAAGTAAGAGCTTGGGATTCTTTCTTGCGCGTTTTATAATAAGGTAATCCGAATCCGTGCGTAACAAACAATTTCCTCCCCTCCTCATCACATAAGTCAATCTCCAAAAATCGCGGCAATTCCGCAAGCCACTCTAAATGCTCGTGGATTTTGCGCAAACCACCATATCTCCGATAACTTTCCATTGTTTCATAGCCCCCATTGCTAATCCACACGCTTCCTCTACCGCTACTTGGAATCTTATGGTAATACTCTAGCATTAGCTCTTCGTGATTTCCAAGCACGCAAGCAAAATGATTAGAAATTGCCAAATCAATTACTTCACAACTTTTATCTCCTCTATCAATCAAATCACCCGTTAAAATAATTTGTGATTCCCACTTTTGCGGTAGTTTTTCAATCAACAAACATAAAGTATCAAAACAACCATGCACATCACCAATAATATAGATGGGCTTAGAGCTATCCAACTGACTTATTCCCAACTCTTAACTTCCTAAACATCTTTAAAATTTAGAATCCGATTGCAGAAAGTATGAAATAACAAACTGCACTAAAAATAGCAGATGCAGGCACAGTGATAACCCAAGCAGCAATAATTTTGTTTATCGCAGAACGTTTGACAAGTTCCTCTTGATAGGCTTCTTTTAGTCTTTTTTGCTCTTTTTTCTTCAATTCTGGAATCTCAATGTTTTTTTGTGTTCCTTTCGTTTTCTTATGGTCAATGCTTTTAAGAATCGCTCTTTTTCTACGAATAGAGGCATTACGAAATTTATCCAAAAATTCTTTAACCTTTTCGTTATCTTCTCCCTTGCGAGATTCTAAAATCTTTAACTCCATCTCTTTGTATTGTCGTTTTAGATGTTCGCGCAAAAAACCTATTCCAAAAACTGCACCAATCGCGATATGAGTGGAGCTTACGGGCATTCCTAATTCACTTGCAACCAACACAGTTAAAGCCGCACTCATCGCAATACAATAAGCACGCATCTGGTCTAATTCTGTAATCTCACTACCCACTGTGCGAATAAGTCTTGGTCCAAAAAGCGCAAGTCCAATAGAGATTCCAAGCCCACCAATTAGCATAATCCAAAAGGGCACACTGATTTGGCTAGCGTCAAACGCAACTTTCAAAGCACTATTAATTGCCGCTAATGGTCCCACAGCATTTGCCACATCGTTTGCGCCGTGTGCAAAGCTCAAGAGCGCCACTGCAAAAATCAAAGGAAGAGTAAAAAGCTTATTAATTTCTTCTTTTTTATTTTCCAAGCCCTCTAAAGCTTTCTTGATGATAGGTTTAACAACAAAATAAACCACAATAGCAATAAGAATGCTAATACCAAATGCAATTTGCGGCTCTAATTGAATGACATGTTTTAAGCCTTTGTTGATTAAATATAAACTAAATGCCCAAGTCATAAAAGCTATCAAGTAAGGCACGATATTTTCTGCCGAGGTTTTCTTGTTTTTTTTGTAAGTAATGGTATGCTTAATAAAAAACAATAAAATTGCAGCAATCACTCCACCCATTACAGGAGAAATTACCCAACTACTTGCAATTTTACCGAGTGCAGCCCAATTCGCTACACCAAATCCACCTGCTGCGATTCCAGCTCCTAGAATACCTCCAACAATGGCGTGTGTTGTAGAAACAGGCGCACCAATCACAGTGGCGATGTTTAACCAAATTGCACCTGAAATTAATGCTGCAAGCATTAAAGTAACAAACTGACTAGAATCACCAATGGCATCTGCAGAAATAATCCCTTTACTTACCGTGCCGACGACTTCTCCACCCGCAATCAATGCTCCTAAAATCTCGCATATTGCCGCAATAATAATCGCGCCTGTCATTGTCAAGGCTTTAGAACCAACAGCTGGTCCCATATTGTTTGCCACATCGTTTGCGCCAATATTGAGTGCCATATATCCACCTACAATTGCTGCAAATCCTAGCAAAATCGGATTCGTAACGCTCTCTGCAAAAGCAACCATTACAAGAATAGCAAGGACAAATACAAAGATTATACTTGCTTTTTGCAAGCTCTCTTTGTTTATCTTGAACCCTCTATCAGGCTGTAAAAAATTCTCCATACACTCTCCTTTTCAAGAATACAAAATTAAAAATTAACATACATCAATATCTTTATAATTATAGCATAATTTGACCTAACAAATTATTAATCTTTAAACAAATTTTCAGAATCTTGCTTTTATTTTATTTTTGTTTTTTAGGATTCTATTCTAGCATATTCTTCAACATTTCACTTATGCGTTTGCCGTCTGCAACCTCTCCTAATGCCTTGCTTGCAACACCCATAATTTTGCCCATATCTTTTTTGGATTTTGTTCCTAATTCATTCAAAATTTTCTCCAATGCTTTGTGTAAATCCTCATCATTACATTGCTTTGGTAAATATTCCATAATCACTTGCATTTCAAAATTTTCTTTTTGATAGAGGTCCTCTCGCCCTGCCCTTTGATAAGCTTCTGCTGCTTCTACTCTTTGTTTATAAGCCTTTTTAAGAATCAAAATGACATCTTTATCCTCCAAGACTTTTCTTTCATCTACTTCAATTTGTTTGAGCGCACTACTCAACATTCTAAGCGCATCGCGTTTTTCTTTATGATTCTCTTTCATTGCGCTTTTAATATCATTTAAGATTCTTTCTTTGATTGCACTTGACATTCTTATCCTTATATTTTGGAATGAGCTTTGCTTAACTCTTTTAAAACTTTAGGATTATACCTAAAATTCACATAAGGAAATGCTATGAAATGTAGAATCGTCTTTCTCCATACTTTGTCGTTTGTATCCTATTTTATGATTGGATTATTCTTTGTGGGTTGCGCCACGACAGACCCACAAATCTCGTTTCGTCCTCCAGCCTATGTAGAAGAGCTGCCGCCAAAAGAAGAGGAAGATAATTTTGGTAATCCGGGAAGTATTTTTGGGCAGGGAGATAATTTGCTATTTTCTGACCGCCGCGCAATGCAACTTAACGATTTAGTAACCGTAATTATCAATCAAACAGCGCAAGCAAGCTCTACTGCTAACAAGAATCTTAATGAGACTTCCAATTCCAATTTGACAGGACCGGGAATCACTTTTGGAGGACCTAGCAACAGCATTGCCAAGCTAACAGGCAAGTTAAGCAATGTTACAGGATTTGGCATTACAAGCGGCGAAAATACTTCAACCTATCAAGGAACAGGTTCTCAAAACCGACAAGAAACTTTCTCTACTACGATTGCAGCGCGTATTATCAAAGTAATGCAAAATGGTAATTATTTCATTGAAGGCAGCCGCGAAGTGCTGATTAATGGCGAGAAACAAATCATTCACTTAAGTGGCGTTGTGCGTCCGACAGATATTGCGCGCAATAACACCATAGAATCCCAATATATTGCGGACGCAAAAATTATGTATGATACACAAGGCGAGTTAAAGAAAAGCACAGAAAAAGGTTGGGGAACAAAACTTATTGAATCCGTTTGGCCTTTTTAAGACAAATTTTGTCTTGATTTGCTAAAATACGCAAATTTATTTACAAAGGATTTGCGTGCAAACACAACATTTCATCGGCACCCGTGGGGGACAAGACTTAGCTTTTACCTTTAAAGATGCGATTTTAAATCCTAATGCTGCATTTGGGGGGCTTTATACAGCTAAAAAACTACCAAAATTTGACGAAGACGCAATTAAGGAATTCAGTCAGCTAACTTATGAGGAATTAGCACAAGAGATTTTTCATCGTTTAGGGCTTAATGTGCATAAAGAACTCTTAGAGGAAGCACTTAGCCTTTATGAAGATTTTGACGATTCTACTACTCCAGCACCTCTTTATTCTGTGCATCCTTATCTTAATATCCAAAAGCTTTATTGCGGACCTACGCGTGCCTTTAAAGATATGGCATTGCAACCATTTGGAGTTTTGTTTGGAGGTTTTTTAAGAGAATCCAAAAAAGAAACTGATTACCTTATTTTGGTAGCAACTAGCGGCGATACAGGTCCTGCAACCCTGCAAAGTTTTGCCAACAAGCCACAGATTAAAGTTGTCTGCATTTATCCAGAAGGTGGAACAAGTGAAGTGCAGCGACTACAAATGACAACCATTAATGCAGAAAACATAAAAGTTTTTGGTATCAAAGGAGATTTTGATGAGGCGCAAACCTTGCTTAAAAACCTGCTTAAAGACCCAAGATTTAATGCGATTTTAAAATCCAAAAACATTGCTTTAAGTGCTGCAAATAGCGTCAATTTTGGTAGAATCGCATTTCAGATTCTTTATCATATTTATGCAAGCTTGCAAATCTTTAAAATCAATCATCAAAAAATTCATATTATCGTTCCAAGTGGTAACTTTGGTAATGCGTTGGGAGCATTTTATGCAAAACTAATGGGATTCCCAATTGAACGCATTTGGATTGCCTCTAATGCTAACAATGTTTTAACAGAGTTCATTAAAACAGGTGTTTATGATATTTCAGAAAAATCCTTGCAAAAAACCTATTCGCCCGCAATGGATATTTTAAAAAGCTCCAATATTGAGCGTGTGCTATTTACTTTATTTGACGCACAACGCACAAGAGAGCTTATGGAATCACTAGAACAAAATGGCAAATACAGCCTAACCAAAGAAGAGCTTGCGTGGGTGCAAACTTACTTTAGTGCCACAAGTTGCGATGATAATTATTGCCTTAACATAATGAAAACTTACGCCCAAAAAGGCTATATCATAGACCCACATACAGCTTGTGGATTCAAAGCATTTGAGGAAATCAAAGTCAAATTTCCAAACACTCCTTGTGTGCTTTGCTCCACTGCAGAATGGACAAAATTTGCTCCCACATTAGCCAAAGCATTAGGCTTGGGGGATTTAAGCGACAAAGAGGCGTTAGAGCAAATTTCTAAAGCCTATAAAATCAATATCCCAAAACAAATTTTCACACTCTTTAATCAACCAGAAGTCCATCAAGAAGCTTTCAGCGCAGAAGTTTTGGGTGAAAAAATTTTAGAATGGCTATAAGGAATCTTTAATGCTATATTTCTCTGATTTGCTTTTAAAATTACAACAATTTTGGCGCGAACAAAATTGCCTCATTATCCAACCTTACGATATTCCCGCAGGTGCAGGCACTTTTCACCCGGCTACTATGCTTAGGAGTTTGGATTCTAAACCTTGGAGCGTGGCTTATGTTGCACCTTCTCGTCGTCCTACAGATGGACGCTATGGAGAGAATCCCAATCGTTTAGGCAGTTACTATCAGTTTCAAGTGCTCGTTAAGCCAAGCCCAAACAACATTCAAGAATTATATTTAAAAAGCCTAGAATACTTGGGTTTGAATCTAAAAAACCACGATGTGCGATTCGTAGAAGATAATTGGGAATCTCCAACACTTGGGGCTTGGGGCTTAGGTTGGGAAGTTTGGTTAGATGGTATGGAAGTAACACAATTTACTTATTTTCAACAAGTTGGAGGGATTCCTTGCGATCCAGTGGCTGTCGAAATCACCTATGGAACAGAGAGATTGGCAATGTATCTACAAGGCATAGAAAATGTCTTTGAGATTGCTTGGAATGAAAATTATACCTATGCAGATGTGCATTTAGAGGGGGAATATGAATTTTCAAAATACAATTTTGAAGTCGCAGATACCGCAATGCTCTTTGAGTTTTTTGCCAAAATGCAGCAAGAAGGAAACCGCTCATTAGAAGCGGGATTGCCTTTGCCTGCTTATGATTGCGCTATGCTTGCAAGCCATTTATTCAATGTATTAGACGCACGCAAAGCAATTTCTGCAACAGAGAGGCAAAATTATATTTTAAAAATCCGCGAACTCTCTAAATCTTGTGCAACTCTCTATAAAGAGCAAGAATCCTTGCGTCAAGAGCGTCTCAAACTCGCAAAGCAAAAATCAAATGAAACATAATCTTGCTACGATTCTAAATTTTTTGGACACCTTAAGTCCTTTCAATCTGCAAGAATCTTGGGATAATTCTGGATTGATTCTAGGCACACCACAGCACAATTTTAAAAAAATTTATTTAAGCTTAGAAGTAACAGAATCCGTATTAGAGCAAATGGAGCAAGATTCTTTGCTTATCACGCACCACCCATTGATTTTTAATCCACTTAAAACATTAGTCTTTGAGGATTATCCTGCTAAACTCTTACGATTAGCTATTTTAAAAAACATTCAACTTATTGCAATGCACACGAATTTTGATAAAACACATTTTGGCAAATATATTGTTCAAGAGATTCTAAAAATCCAAGAATTTGAACAACAAGATTTTGTTGTTTATTTTCAATGGAACGGCACTTTGGAATCTCTTTGTGCTCATATCAAAAACAAACTTTCTCTCAAACAAATAAAAATTACCGAATCGCAGAATTTGCATTGCCAAAATATTGCTCTTATTACAGGTAGTGGCGGGGGGTTCGTGCGTCATCTTGCTAAAATAGATTGTCTCATTACAGGAGATATAAAATACCACGAAGCAATGGAAGCCATCGTGCGCAATTTTCATCTTATAGATTGCGGACATTATGAATTAGAGCATTATTTTGGAGAAATTTTATTGCCTCTTTTGACAAATCAAGGCTATAAAGCTATAATTTTAGATTCGCAAAATCCCTTTAATTTTGTCTAAAATTTTAACCTTTGGAGCTATGTATGAACAAGCATTTAAGTCAATTAATTGAAATTGCAAATCTTGATAAAGAAATCGATTCCTTTGAGCCTCGCATTAAAGAAGCAAAAAAAGAACTCAATCTCATTGAAGAAGAAGAAAAATCCCTTAATCACGAGATAGAAGAGCTTGAAAGTGCTTCACGTGATATTTCACTCTCTATTGCCAAAAATGAAAACCATTTGGAAGATTTATCACTCAAACTAGAAGAAATCGCAAATAAAACTAAACTCATTAAAACAGAAAAAGAAAGTAAAGCCTTAAGCCTAGAAGAAGAATTAGCCAAAGAACAAATCACTTTTGCCAATGAGGAAATTGCTCGCTTAAATACATTAATAGAATCCAAAAAAGATTCCATTAATGCTTTAAAAGAAAAAATCAATGCGCTACAAATTCATCAAAACGAAATTTCCCAAAAAGTGGAGGTGGAGGTTCAACAAGTCAAAGAAGAGCAGAAAAAAGTCTTCGCTCAAAAAGAATTACTTGTTAGTAAAATGGACCAAAAAATTATTTCATTCTATGAAAAAATACGCAAATGGGCAAAAAATACGAGTGTCGTGCCTATTACGCGCCAAGCGTGTGGCGGTTGTTTCATTCGCATTAATGACAAAATCTATTCTGATGTGATTCGCTCAGATGATATTATCACCTGCCCACATTGCGGTAGAATCCTCTATTTTCAAGAAGAAAACGCACAATAAAGAATGAAGTGTTTTATCGGCATTTATTATTTTATGCTGTGTATTGCGCATTTTTGCGCTATACCTTTTTTATATTTTTTAAGCTTTAAACCCAAATATCGCTTTTCTCTTAAAAAACGTTTTTTTATTCCCGATTCTTTGTTTCCAGATGCAATGGGATTTAAAATCCATTGGTTGCACGCTTGTTCGTTTGGAGAAGTCAAATCTCTACAAGTCATCATAGAATCCCTTAGCAAACAACTTCCAAATAACGAAAAAATCTTGCTCACTACGACGACACAAACAGGTTTTCATTTGGCATATAAACTTTATCCACAATGTCTTGTGCGTTATTTGCCTTTTGAGACTTTAATCCCTTTTTGGCTACACAAAATCACCCTTGCAAGTTTAACTTTAGTAGAAGCAGAGCTTTGGCTAATGCCCTTAGTATGTGCAAAGCTAAAAGGAGCGCAAACTCTTTTAATTA
Source organism: Helicobacter sp. (assembly GCF_029067145.1). Lineage (GTDB taxonomy): Bacteria > Campylobacterota > Campylobacteria > Campylobacterales > Helicobacteraceae > Helicobacter_D. The sequence continues at coordinate 8,776 of NZ_JAIEFA010000038.1, forward strand.
ATGCAAGAATTTCTCAACATTCCCTTCCAAGTTATCAGAGATTCCGATTCTTTTACCGCAGACTCTTTAGCCTCATTCATCAAATCTTTTGCCAAACGCGTTTGGATAAGGAACGACTTGAAACATTGGGAGCTAAAAATGTCAATGTCTTAGGAAATCTAAAGTTAGCTGAGATTCCACAACTTACCACCCATTATTCTCACCCCAAACAACCTTTATGGGTTGTTGCTAGCACGCATCGCAAGCACAATCAAAGCGAAGAAGTTTTGATTTTAGAAGCGATTTTAGAAGCTTTTTTCAAAAAAGAGGGAGATTTTGTTCATTATACAAAATCCACTCCACATTTTTTATTTGCTCCCCGCCACCCAGAAAGGTTTTTAGAAGTAGAAAGGGAGTTAAATCAGATTTTGGATTCCTATGCTTTACCTCATCTTACTAAAACTTCAGAATTAGGGATACAAGAAGCCCTCAATACCCCATTTATTCTATTGGATTCTTTAGGAGAACTTCATAATCTTTATGCAGTTGCGCAGGGAGTTATCTTAGGAGGAAGTTTTTTAAAAAGCATCGGGGGACACAATCCAATAGAACCTGCCTTTTTCCAAACAAAACTGATTAGCGGACCTTATATTTTTAACCAAAAAGCCCTATTTGCAAGCCTTCAAAACTATACTTTATGCAAAATTCAAAGCCTTTCCAAAGTTTTACAAAAACAAGAAATCCTAAAACCCGCAAAGATTACCAAAAAATTCAATTCCTCAAGCATTATTCAAGCAATTTTATCCACAAAGGATTCCTAATGAAAAATCAAAAATCCCAAAAAATACAAAAAAAGCCTAAACCAACCCAATCAAGGACCCAAAATAAATCTCCTATCAATGCGCAAAAAGCTTATAAACTTTTAAGCCTACAAGAAAATATTTCTAATAACGAAGCTAAAAATCTTATTGATAGAGGACTTGTGAGCATTAATGGCAAAAAACTACGCATTGCGCGCGCGCTTCTTGCACCCCAAACAAAATTCAAAATTCAAACTCCCAATAAGATAATCGAAATTTTTAGAGATTCACAAATCTTAGCCCTTGAAAAACCCGCATTTCTAACAAGTGAGGAGATTGCTAGCTCTTATCCGGAATGGGTTTTGCTCCATAGGCTAGACAAAGAAACGAGCGGCATTTTATTGCTTGTAAAAAATCAAAGCGCATTCCATCTTAAAGCGAAAGAAGCTTTCAAGCAAATGCAAGTCAAAAAGCATTATATCGCCATTGTAGAGGGTATCATAGAGGAAGAATGCGAAATTACAGCCCCCCTACTCATTAAAAAAGGGAAATTTGCTAAAGTTACGATTGGTAAAAAAGGCGAGGGGCACAAGGCAATCACACGGATTCGTCCTCTTGAAATTTCTGGCAAAAAAACTAAAATAGCCGTGGAAATTCAAACAGGTAAAACCCATCAAATCCGTGTGCATTTGGCGCATCTTAAGCACCCAATTGTAGGCGATACGCTTTATGGAGCAAAACCTGCCAATCGTATCTTGCTACACGCCGAATCCATTGCGCTTTTAGGCTACAATTTCACTTGCCCACTACCAAAAGAATTTATTTTTATGGATAATATATAGGATTCGGCAAGCAAGTTTGAAAGTATTTAAAATTTATAAATTCAATTTGTATTTATAAATTTTTGATACAATTTCTCATTAAAAAATGATTCATTTATAATAAATTTAGGAACTCTTATGCACCAAACTTCCAATCATTCACTCGCTAATTCTCCTTTCTTGAGTGCCCAGATAGAATCTTTTATCCAAAAGCTAACCCAACAAGGCAAATGCTTCACTTACGAATTTTCTGCGCCTGCTAGTTTTGACCTTGAGCCGCTCTTTGATACATTGCGTCAAGCGCAATTTCTTGATAAACTAGACGCATTTATCTGCACAGATTCTCCTTTGGGCAAGCTCAAACATAGCGCAATTTTGGCAAGTCTTAAGCTCCAAAACACCTTTAAGATTCCAAGCATTACAACAATTTCTATGCGGGATAAAAACACGCTTGCTTTACAAAGCGATATTTTGGGAATGAACAGCCTTGACTTGCGACTGATTCTCGCACTCACAGGAGACCCTTTGCGGCTTGGCAACCAACCACAAGCTAAAGGGGTTTTTGAGGGCAATAGCCTCTTGCTTCTTAGAATCATTGAAGCATTCAATCAACAAAAAGACATTAATGGCGGTGTGCTAAGTGGCGATTCTAAGCCCATTTATCCTTTTTGTGTCTTAAACTCCTATGCAAATAAAAAAGAGAATCTTTACAATAAAATGCAAGAAAAAATACAAAATGGTGCGCGAGCAATTTTTACGCAACCCATTTATGACTTAAACATCGCACAAGAACTCTTGGAATGGTGTGAGAAAATCAATGCACACAATCACACAAAATGTGCATTAGTTTTTGGATTCTTTCCTATTTTTTCTTATAAAACTGCTTTATTTTTACACCATAAATTACCCGGTGTATTCGTCCCTATGACTTTGCTTGAAGAGATGCAAAAAGCAAGCAAGCAAAACACAGAATCGCAAGTGGGATTAGAAAAAAGCCAAACATTATTTTCAAATCTTTATCCACTGCACCAAAAATTCCATTTTATGAGCGCAAATAAACCCCATTGGATTGCAAAAATCATTTGCTAAAGTAAGATAAATAAAAATTATTCAAGTTTTTAGAGATAATTTGCTACACTTCAATATTTATTTTGACAAAAAATTTATAAAAATTCTAAATTTTTAAGGTTTAAAATGTCTCAAATCACACAATCGTTGAAAAATCAAAGAATGAAAGCTTTTTTGGGTGAATGGTTGAATGGTTTTATATTGGTGCTTTTAGTCAGCCTAGCAAGCTCTTACACCGCGACTTTACCCTTTATGTCCAAACTCCATTTATCACCCTTAATCATTGGTGTTGTGCTTGGAATCCTAGCGTCTCCTCTTTTTAGGCGAGCTCAAAAGACTTGCGATAAGGCAGTCGTCTTTAGTGCCAAAAAACTTTTAAGGCTTGGTATTATTCTTTACGGCTTTAATGTAACACTGCAAAGTATTGTTTTTGTGGGCTTCAATGGAATTCTCTCAAGCCTTGTTGTTGTGGTTTTCATTTTGGCAATAGGCTACATCATAGGCGTTAAGCTCTTAAAACTAGACAAAGAAATCGCTATTTTAGTGAGCGGAGGAAGCGCGATTTGCGGTGCGGCGGCGGTTTTAGCATTAGAATCCTCCTTAAAATCCGAACCATACAAAGGAATCATTGCCGTAGGAACGGTTGTTATTTTTGGACTTGTAGGAATGTTCTTATATCCTCTCCTTTATGCTTTGGGATTTATTCCTCTAAGCTTAACACAGGAGGGTTATTATATTGGACTAACCCTACATGAACTAGCAAATGTCGTAGGTGCCGGGGGAGCGATTGCGCAAGAGACACAAGAAATTGCCTTGATTGTAAAAATGATTCGCGTTTTATTGCTTGTTGCTGTCTTGCTTGTCGTTCCTTATTTCTTTGCAGAAAGCCAAGAGGGAGGCAAAAGAAAATTACACATTCCTTGGTTTGCATTTTGGTTCTTAGGAATCGTCCTTGTGCATTCGCTAATGGTCTTACCGAATGAAATTGTTTTTATCTTACGATTTCTTTCGGGATTCTTTTTGGTTATGGCAATGAGCGCATTAGGACTTCAAGTAGATTTGAAAAAATTCCTTGAATTTGGCGGCAAGGCTTTTGTCTTGGCATTTATTTTGTTTGGGATTCTTACTTTTGGAGGATTCTTTCTTGTCTATTATTTTATTCCATAATTCAAAAATTAAGAGATAGTAATGGTTGATCGCCCATTATTTATTATTAGTGCAAGCCTCATTACGATTAGCATTATTTTTTCTTATTCTCTCTCCTCTTTTGCGATTCTATATTATGATTATGGAGAATTTCACTTTGTTTTGCGTCAGCTGATTGCCGGAATTCTTGGCATTATGTTAATGTGGGGAATCTCTCGTTGCAATCCTGATAATTTTATCCTTTGGTTTGGCTTTTCTTTGTTTTTTGGCGGAATCTTTTTAATGTTTCTTATGCACTTTTTACCTGAAAGTCTTGCAACGAGTGCCGGAGGAGCAAAGCGGTGGATTCGCTTACCTTTCTTTTCTCTTGCACCCGTAGAATTTTTTAAGATTGGATTTATTATCTTTTTGGCTTGGAGTTTCGCACGCAAATTTTCTTTATTGGAGCAAAAAACTCTGAAAGAGGAATTTATCACTTTCTTGCCTTATGTGGCAGTCTTTTTGATTGCAGTCTATTTAATCGCGATTTTGCAAAATGACTTGGGACAAATCGTGCTTTTGGGTGCAACTTTAGCCCTAATGATGACTTTTGCAGGTTCGTCTTTTAAGTTGTTTCTTTATCTTTTAAGCGGAGCATTTGCACTTTTTATTCTTGTGATTATCACAAGTACTCATCGCATTATGCGCATTAAAGCCTGGTGGGCTGGGACACAAGACTTAATCCTTTCCTTTTTTCCTCAATCCATTGCAAATTCCTTACGCGTTGAAAATCTGCCCGAACCCTATCAGATTCAACATTCTCTTAATGCAATTGCAAATGGAGGAATCTTAGGCGAAGGCTTGGGGAATGGTTTAATCAAATTAGGATTCTTAAGTGAAGTGCATACCGATGTGATTCTAGCTGGAATCGCAGAAGAAATTGGTTTTGTAGGATTGCTTTGCATTAGCTTGCTTTTTGTCGCGCTTCTCTTTCGGATTCTTAAAATCGCGAATCGTTGCGAAAATACAATGTATTATTTATTTTGTTCTGGAGTCGCAGTTCTTTTGGGATTCTCCTTTTTAATCAATGCTTTTGGAATCTCTGGATTAATTCCCATTAAAGGAATTGCTGTTCCTTTTTTAAGCTATGGTGGAAGTTCCATTTTGGCTACAAGCATTATGATAGGTATGGTTCTCTCTATCAGCAAGAAAGCCAAAATGTCCTAAATCAAAAATGGTCAATTAAAATGCCAAAACATTATGACAAAATCATTTCTAAGCTACAAAAACGACCTTTAAGCCACAATGAATTTTTATCACTCCTCTCCGAAGCAGCGGGTTTGTTTGGAGAAAGTGCAAGCGAGCTTGAAATTATCAAAGGAAGCGGGATTCCGCTCGTCTTTGCGCACGACAAAGTCTATTATCGCCCTAGCCTAACCCCCATAGAATCAGAATCTTTTTGTATCATAGATATTGAAACAAATGGGCACAATCCTTTGATTCATCGTCCCATTGAAATTGGAGCTATAAAGTTTCATAATGGAAAAATTACAGAAACTTTTGAATCGCTCATTTTTTGCGAGGAAATTCCTGAATATATTACCAAAATTACAGGCATTAATGCTCAAATGTTAAGTAATGCGCCAAAAATTACAAAAGTTTTAGAATCTTTTAAATTGTTTTTAGGCGATTCTATCTTTGTCGCACATAATGTAAATTTTGATTACAATTTCTTAAGCCACTCCCTCGCCCATTATGGCTTTGGTTATCTTTATAACACCAAACTCTGCACCATTGCACTTGCCAAAAAAACCCTCCAAGCACCTCGCTATTCTTTAGGATTCTTAAATGAATTTCTCAAAATTCATCACCAAAACCTTCATCGCGCATTGCAAGATACAAAAACTACATTGGAAGTCTTTAAAATTTGTTTGCAAAATCTCCCCGCAAATCTCTATACAAGCAAGGATTTGCTAGAATTTATCAAAACCTAAAAAGGAGCAAACTATGCCAACCCAAGACAAAGAGCCAAAAACTGCTCAATTCTTAACCCAAAACTATCCTAAAAATTTTGATTCTCTACCAAGCCCTTGTTATGTGCTAGAAGAAAAAAAATTTGAAAAAAATTTGCAATTACTTCAAAAGGTGCAACAACAAAGTGGGGCAAAGATTCTACTAGCACTCAAAGGTTATGCCTTATGGAAAAGCTTTCCCCTTGCAAAAAATTATTTAAGCGGAATCACTGCAAGCGGAATCTATGAAGCAAGATTGGGTTATGAGGAATTTGGTAAGGAGATTACGACCTTTAGCCCCTCTTACAAACAAGAGGAAATGCAAGAGCTTGTGCAAATCTCAAATCATATTATTTTCAATTCTTTTACGCAATGGCAGACTTTTAAAGGAATCATAGAATCTCAAAATCAGCTTAGGGAGCGCAAAGGACAGCCAAAAATTGAAGTGGGCTTGCGTGTCAATCCAAAATACAGCGAAGTAAGCCCGGAAATCTATAATCCTTGCGTTGAAGGCTCACGACTTGGAATCCCGCCAAAGGAATTTAAAAAGGGTGTCAAGAAATTTGGTTTAGAGGGCATTAGCGGATTGCATTTTCATACACATTGCGAGCAAAATAGTGATGCACTCCAACGCACATTAAAATATTTTATCAAGCATTTTGGGGAGTATATTCCGCAAATGCGTTGGATTAATTTTGGTGGCGGACATCATATCACGCGCAAAGATTATGATATAGATTTGCTTATCCAACTCATTAGGGATTTCAAATCAAAATTCAAAACAGAAGTCTATTTAGAGCCGGGCGAAGCGGTGGGTTGGCAGTGTGGATTTCTCATTGGTAGCGTGATAGATATTGTGCAAAATGGAATCAAGATTGCGATTTTAGATGTCAGTGCTGCGGCACATATGCCTGATTGTCTTGAAATGCCTTATCGCCCAATGGTGCGCAATAGCTTTGAAGCGAAGATAAGCAAAAAACACCACAAACTAAAACTAAAGGGTAAAATGCCTTATACTTATCGCTTGGGAGGACCAACCTGCCTTGCGGGAGATGTGATTGGAGATTATAGCTTCAAAGAACCACTAAAAGTTGGCGACCGCTTGATTTTTGAGGATATGGTGCATTATACGATTGTCAAAAACAATACTTTTAATGGGATTCCTTTACCTTGCATTGGTATATTACATAAAAATGGAGAATTTGAATTGTTTAAGGAGTTTTCTTATCAAGACTACAAGCACCGCAATAGCTAAGAAACTACTTCTTAGCTTTGCTTTGCTTAAAATGTATTTGCAAAAAGCCTTTTGGGATTTTTAACCAATAAAAGCACGAACCACGTAATCAAGCCAACTAACACAACAACTGCGCCAAGCACTGCATCATCACTGCTAATGTTTAAAAAGGGTTCTCCCTCATAAGCTGCAAAAACACAATCTACAATCCACATTAGCCCAGCTCCCCAATACATAAGGCTCAAAGTGCCTAATTGCAAATTTTTTTGAGGATTACTTACAAACCAGCAAATACTTGCAATCACTGCTGCGAACAAAGTCATCAACAAACACATTGGATTAGCCTTAAGCCATTTGTGCTTTAGAAGTAAGATTTGCAGACATTTTATCCGCGCAAACAATCATCACAATCCAAATCGCAGTAATCAACGCAACTTGCGCACTACCAATCGTCAAAATTTCATAAATCATTGCCTGTGTATCTTCTGGAGAACTCATTGCAGTCAAAAAAGGAGGATAAGCAACAATCTCACCATGCCAAATATGCTCAATAAAAAGCAAAAAAGCACCTCCCAAAAGCATATTAACAAGCCAACTTAATTTTCTACTCCAAGAGATTTTGTGGGAAGTTTTTTGCACATTTTCATTTGCTTTTTCTTGTTTTAAAACACTTCTTTTAACCGCACTCAAAACACCTGCAGCCACAATAGATTCAACAAAGCACGCCATATCAGCACCTCCAAAATATATAAAAGTTAAAAAATAATAAACTAAAATGTCTTAAGATTTAATTATATTTTCAAAAGAAAGTAGTTAGCCCCATTTAGCAAGATTCTTTTACCTCCTAAAGAGCGCGGATTAACACACGCTCAAAGCACCCACTATCACGCTAATGATAATTCCAGCTAGAATTGTAAAGATTTGAATCCCGCGATTCTTTTTGATGTTAAATAAAGTAATCATTAACCCAGAAATATAAAGCAGAATCAAAGTTAAGCCAAAACCAATCGCAAGAATATCAAAATACCATTTTGCTTTTGCCTTGTGCAACATAATCATATCGCCAATTAAACTGCGCTCCATAGTCGTAACACTCCAAGTGGAATCCGCATTTTGTTTAATGCTTGCAGAATAATGCACTCCCCCAATCTCTAATGCCCCACTTTTTCTATTCATTTTAGCTTCCAAATTGCTTGGCACTTTTAATTGTGCGCTTTTAAGATATTCTACCAATGCCTGCACTTCCTGCCCTTTTTCTATGTTTTGCGTCAAAGTATAAGTTTGCTTTGTTGCACCAAAATCCTGATTAATCCCAGCAATATACAAAATCCCGCTTAACGCATACATTAATGCCAAAGGCAAGAAAAATAAACTAAGGTAAATATGAATATTGCGAAATTGTTTTGTCATCTTAAAGACTCCTTTTAAAAATAAAATTGAAATATATCACAGAAATATGAAGAAAATGTGAAGAATTCTTAACTTTAATTTGCTAGAATATTTGATTTTAATTTCAATAAGGAAACTTATGCGCATTCTTTTACTTTGCTCACTTCTCTTTTCTTATTTGCTAGCGCAAACTTACAGCGATTCTGCTTTTAGCGCAAATGGTGAAGTAAAATACAAAAATTTCACTTCGTTTGATTATGTCAATCCTAACGCACCCAAAGGAGGACATATCAAACAATATGCTCTTGGAAGTTATGATAGTTTTTATGACTTTTTGCTCAAAGGGACAAGCGCAAAAGGGCTTTCACTCCTTTATGATACCTTAATGGTGCGCTCTTTTGATGAGCCAAGCAGTCAATATGGGCTTGTAGCAAAACAAGTTCAAAGAGCACAGGATAATACCTTTGTCATTTTTCATTTAGATGAAAAGGCGCGTTTTAATGATGGCAAAGAAGTTACCGCCTTTGATGTGGAGTTTAGTTTTAACACCATTGCAAGAGGAGAGAATCCCTCAATGGTGCGCTATTATGCAGATGTTAAAGAAGTGATTGTGGTAGATAAATACACCGTGCGTTTTAATTTTCACAATCCCAACAATCGCGAATTAGCCTTAATTCTTGGGGATTTGCCGATTTTGCCCAAACATTATTATGAAAATATCATTTTAAGCGAAAATCCGCTCAAACTTCCATTAGGAAGCGGTCCTTACAAAATAGAATCTTTTGAAGCAGGGAGAAGCGTTACCTATCAGCGCGTAGAACATTATTGGGCTAAGAATCACAAAACGCGCGTGGGATATTTTAATTTTGACAAAATCACCTTTGACTATTACAAAGATGACGCCGTAGCCCTAGAAGCCTTTAAATCAGGTAGATACGACTATCGTGAAGAATCTAGTGCGAAAAATTGGGCGGTAGGTTATGAGGGAATCGCACTAAAAAACCAAGATATTCAAAAAATTGAATTGCTCCATTCCTTGCCAAGCGGTATGCAAGGATTCGTGTTTAATTTGCGCAAAAACCTTTTCAAGGACAGGCGCGTGCGTGAAGCGTTGGGGCTTGCATTTGATTTTGAATGGAGTAATAAGAATCTTTTTTTTAACCAATATAGTCGCACAAAAAGTTTTTTTGATAATTCTGAATTTGCGAGCGTTGGGATTCCATTAGGAGCAGAACTAGCAATCTTAGAACCCTATCGCTCCAAGCTTCCACCAGAAGTTTTTACGCAAAGTTTTTCACTCCCAAAAAGCAAAGGCGATGGCAACAACCGCGAGAATCTTAAAAAAGCGCAAGCTTTACTTAAAGACGCAGGCTTCATCATCAAAAATGGCAAACTTTATCCGCCCAAAGACACCACGCAACCCAATACAAAAGAGCAGCCTTTTGCCTTTGAATTATTGCTTGTCTCTCCTGCAATGGAACGCGTTGCGATTCCTTTTCAGAAAAATTTACAAATCTTAGGAATCACGATGAAAATTCGCATAGTAGATGTGAGTCAATACATCAACCAACTGCGACAATTTGATTACGATATGATTGTTAGTGTTTTTCCTCAAAGTCTCTCTCCGGGCAATGAACAAGCATTTTTTTGGGGTTCAAAGGCTGCAGATTCTGCAGGAAGTTATAATTATATCGGGATTCAAAATGAAGTCGTAGATGCCTTGATTTCAAAAATCATTCAAGCAAAGGATTATCAAGAACTTCTCATCAGCACGCGTGCGCTAGACCGCGTGCTATTATGGGAATATTATGTGATTCCACATTTTCATACCAAAACATTCCGCGTTGCTTTTTGGGACTTTTTAGAACACCCCACAATTACGCCAATTTACAATGTCGGCTTTGAAACTTGGTGGGTCAATCCAAGCAAGCTAGAGAAATTGCAGAGGAAATATCCAAGCCTGCGTCGCTAAAAGGGAAAATTTGAAACAATACATTCTCAAAAGACTTTTGCTGATTATCCCTACCCTATTTGGGATTATGACATTAAACTTTTTTATCATTCAAGCAGCACCGGGCGGTCCGGTAGAACAGATGATTGCACGCTTAGAGGGAGTGGGAGGACAAGGCGAAGTGCAACCTACGAGTGTTTATAAGAATCAAGGCTTGGATGAAGAGATGATTGCCAAAATCAATGCACTTTATGGCTTTGATAAACCTCTTTTAGAGCGGTATTTTTTAATGATGAAAAATTATCTTTGTTTTGAATTTGGCAGTAGTTTTTATAAAAATACCGCTGTGATTGACTTGCTTTTAGAAAAACTCCCCGTTTCTATCAGTCTAGGGCTTTGGAGCACTTTATTAATTTATTTGATTTCTATTCCATTAGGAATCCAAAAAGCATTCAAAGAGGGAAGCACTTTTGATAGCATTACAAGCACACTCATTATTATTGGAAATGCGATTCCAACCTTTTTATTTGCCCTTATCTTGATTATTCTTTTTGCAGGCGGAACATATTTTAATCTCTTTCCCTTGCGTGGAATCACAGGAGATGATTTTGCAAACTTAAGCTTATTTGGCAAAATCAAAGATTACTTTTGGCATATTACTTTGCCTGTTATTTCTCTTAGCATTGGAGGTTTTGCGACTTTGACTCTGCTTTCTAAAAATTCTTTTTTAGAGGAAATCCACAAGCAATATGTCCAGCTTGCTTTTGCCAAAGGTTTAAACGAATCTCAAGTGCTTTATCGTCATATTTTTCGTAATGCAATGCTCATTATTATCGCTTCCATTCCCTCTGCATTACTTGGAATCCTACTTAGCGGCTCGCTTCTGATTGAAATCATTTTCTCGCTTGATGGATTGGGACTTTTAGGATACGAATCCATTATCACACGCGATTATCCTGTCATCTTTGGCTCACTTTATCTTTTTACACTTTTTGGCTTGATTGTGGGATTAATCAGCGATTTGCTCTACACATTCATAGACCCAAGAATCAATTTCCAAAGGGTTTAAAATGAAAAACAGAATCTTAAATCAAAGACGATTCCTAGCATTCAAACAAAACAAGCGTGCGTATTTCTCACTTTGGATTTTTGGTATGCTTTTTATTCTCTGTATGGGTGCAGAATTTATTGCCAACGACAAGCCGCTTTTCATTCGCTATGCGGGGGAGAATTATTTTCCCTTATTGAAAGATTATCCCGAAACAACTTTTGGGGGAGATTTTGAAAGTATTGCAAACTACAATGACTCCTATTTGCAAAGCAAGATTCGCGAAAAAGGCTTTCTTATTATGCCACTAATTCCCTATGCTTACGATTCTGTGATTTATGATTTGCCAACTCCATCTCCCTCGCCCCCAAGCCTAAAGAATCTCTTAGGCACAGACGACTTAGGGAGAGATGTGTTCGCAAGATTGCTTTATGGGCTAAAGACTTCCATTTTGTTTGGTCTGATTCTTACTTTCTTTAGCTCCATTATCGGACTTTTTATCGGGGCAGTTTGTGGATATTTTGGAGGCAGAATAGACTTACTAGGGCAGCGGTTAATTGAGATTTGGAGCGGTATGCCGATTCTTTTTGTATTAATTATTTTTGCAAGCCTGTTAGAACCAAACTTTTGGAGTATTTTATGTGTTGTTTTGCTGTTTTCTTGGATTACTCTCGTGCCTTTCGTGCGCGCAGAATTTCTAAAAGTGCGGAATCTTGACTATATCAAAGCCGCCAAAATGCTTGGCGTTAGCCATTTTCGCATTATACTCCACCATATTTTGCCCAATGCACTTGTTGCAACAATTACTTACTTGCCCTTTATTCTTTGTGGGAGCATTACGACTTTAGCCTCCTTAGACTTTTTGGGGCTTGGATTGCCCCCACCAAGTGCGAGCTTAGGCGAAATCCTCTCTCAAGGCAAAAACAATCTAAACGCTCCTTGGCTTGGGCTAAGCGGATTCTTTGCTTTAAGTTTTTTGCTTTGTTTGCTCGTCTTTATCGGAGAGGGCTTGCGGGACTGCTTAAGGAGTGAAAATATTCTCATCAAAGGAAAAGAACAATGAATCTTTTGCAAGTGCATTCACTTCAAGTTGCTTTGCAAGAATTTACCTTACAAGACATTCATTTCACACTGCAACAAGGAGAAACCTTAGGAATCGTGGGGGAATCAGGAAGCGGAAAAACTCTGCTTAGCCATTTGATTTTACGATTAATTAAAAATTACGAACTGCAAAGTGGAGAGATTCTTTATTTGGGGCAAAATTTACTTGAATGGAAAGAATCGCAAATGCAAGCTTTGCGGGGCAAAGAAATCAGCTATATTTTCCAAGAACCCCTAAGCGCGCTCAATCCTTTGCAAAAAATCAAAAAACAACTTAGTGAAGCAATTGTGATTCATTGCCCAAAAATCAAGCCTCATTCCTTGCAGCAAAAAATTTTGGAATTGCTAGAGAATGTGCATCTCACTCCAAAAGTGCTAGAATCCTATCCTTATGAACTTAGCGGGGGACAAAGACAGAGAATCTGTATTGCCATTGCTCTTGCAAATTCTCCTAAAATCCTTATTGCCGATGAACCAACTACTGCGCTAGATTCCACAACACAAGCCCAAATTCTCGCACTTTTGAAAAATTTGCAAGCCAAATTAAACCTTAGCATTCTTTTTATCAGCCATAATCTAGCCGTCGTTTCCAAGCTCTGCTCCTCGCTTCTTGTGCTTCAAAAAGGTAGAATCGTAGAAAAAGGAACAACAAAAGAAATCTTTGAATCCCCTAAAAATCCTTATACACAAATGCTCATTCAGTCAATGGGATTCCATTACAATCAAGAATCTTATCAACAAAATACACTTTTAGAGATTCAAAATCTAAGCGTCCAATACCCAACAAAAAAGAGTTTTTGGGGTAAAACTTTAGAATCTTTTGTCGCTTTAGAACCTCTTAGCTTTTGCCTAAGAGAAAGGGAAAGTTTGGGAATTATTGGTGAATCAGGAAGTGGCAAAAGTAGCTTGGCTCACGCACTTTGTCGCTTGCTTGAATCCAATATCACACAAGGAGAAATGAAGTTTTTAGGCAAAAATTTTTTCGCTTTAAAGGGGCAAGAATTGCGTCATTTTAGAAAAAAAATTCAAATCATTTTTCAAGACCCTTTTAGCTCTCTTAATCCCAAAATGAATGTTTTTCAGATTCTGCAAGAGGGGCTTAAGGAGCACAAAGAATCGCAAAATCCCAAAATAATTTATGAAAAAATTGTCCAAAGTCTCGTAGATGTAGGGCTAGATGAAAGCTATTTAGAACGTTATCCTAATGAACTAAGCGGGGGACAAAGACAGAGAATCAGCATTGCTAGAAGTTTGATTTTACGCCCAAAAGTGCTGATTTTGGACGAACCCACAAGTGCATTAGACCGCGCGACACAAAATCAAATTTTGAAATTACTTTTAAATCTTAGCAAGCAATATCATTTAAGCTATCTTTGCATTAGCCACGATTTGAGTGTGATTGCGAATTTATGTCAAAATGTTTTGGTATTAAAAGAGGGAAAAATGCTTGAATATGGGGCGACAAAAGAAGTTTTCAAATCCCCAAAACACCCTTATGTCCAAACCCTGCTTGAAGCAAGTGAGCTATAAGATTGCTTGCAAATTGTGGTTATTTATAACATTCATTGATATTCTAATCCAGCTCCTCACACATTTTTATAAACTCTTGATAATATTTCCAAGATTCCACGATGTTGGGGATTTTGTTGGTTGAGATTGATTCTTGTAAGATTATAGATTGTTTCGTCGCTTTGTTTCTCTCAAAGCTGAAGTAGTAAGATTTAGGTTGTTTAGGATTAGATTGCGCAGCTTTTATAAAGGCTTCACAAGGATGCAGTGGTTGGGCTTTTTGTCCCACGATTCCACATCCGCCCTTGCAAAAATTCTTATTCTACTTCTGCGTCAATGACATCATCATCTTTTTTGTTTTGTGCGCCACCTTGTGCGTTTTCGTCTTTTTTATACATTGCCTCTGCGAGCTTATGGCTTGCTTCTGTCAAAGCTTTGACTTTTGCCTCAATCTCCTCTTTTGTCGCATTCTCATTTTTTAATGTCTCTTGCAATGCAGTGATTGCACTTTGGATTTTTTCTACCTCGCTTGCGTCAATCTTATCTTTCATTTCATCTAAACTTTTTTGGCTTTGATACACTAAGCTATCGGCTTGATTACGCACTTCAATAATTTCTTTTTTCTTTTTATCCTCTTCTTTATTTAATTCCGCGTCTTTAACCATTTTTTCAATTTCAGAATCGGACAATCCGCTAGAACCTGTGATTTTAATCTCTTGCTCTTTGCCTGTTGCTTTATCTTTTGCGCTTACCGTTAAGATTCCGTTTGCGTCAATGTCAAAAGTAACTTCAATTTGTGGCACACCACGAGGAGCTGCTGGGATTCCGCTTAGCTCAAAGTTTCCTAGCATTTTATTATCTCTTGCTAATTCTCTCTCACCTTGTAAAACTTGAATCGTAACTGCGGGTTGATTGTCCTCTGCGGTGGAGAAAACTTGATTTTTCTTTGTTGGAATCGTTGTTCCACGCTCAATAATCCTTGTCATCACGCCACCTAGTGTTTCAATTCCCAAACTCAAAGGCGTAACATCTAGCAGTAAAACATCTTTTACATCGCCTTTTAAAACACCCCCTTGAATCGCCGCACCCATTGAAACAACTTCATCAGGATTCACAGATTTATTCAATTCTTTTCCAATAAAGTCTTTTACTCTCTCTTGGACTTTTGGGATTCTTGTTGAACCACCCACCATTACAACTTCGTTAATCTCACTTTTACTCAAATCCGCGTCTTTAATGACATTGGCAATTTTATCAATGGTTTGATTAATGTATTGCTCAATGAGGCTTTCAAACTTCGCGCGAGTAAGCTTTTTCACCAAGTGTTTTGGACCGCTAGAATCCGCAGTGATAAAGGGCAGATTGATTTCTGTTTCTTGCGCACTACTTAGCTCTTTTTTCGCATTTTCTGCCGCTTCTTTTAGCCTTTGAAGTGCCATTACATCACTTTTTAGATTGATTCCATTTTCACTTTCAAACTCTGCTGCTGCCCAATCAATGATGGCATTATCAAAGTCATCACCACCCAAAAATGCGTCCCCACCTGTGGCTTTTACCTCTACGACATTGTCGCCTGTTTCTAGCACGGTTACATCAAATGTCCCACCGCCCAAATCATAAACGACAATATTTTCGGAATGCTTTTTATCCAAACCATAAGCCAAAGCCGCACTTGTTGGCTCATTAATAATTCTTAAAACATTTAATCCTGCAATCGTTCCTGCTTCTTTTGTTGCCTTTCTTTGTGCGTCATTAAAATACGCTGGAACGGTGATAACAGCCTCTGTAACTTCCTCGCCTAGATAACTTTCTGCGTCTGCTTTTAGTTTCATCAAAATTTTTGCTGAAATTTCTTGTGGTGTATAGACCTTGCCTGCAATCTCAATCGCACACGCGCCATTTCTATCTACTACTTTATAAGGAAGTCTTTTTTTTGCCTCTTGCGCCTTGTCTTCATTAAACATTAATCCCATTATTCTTTTAATAGAATAAATAGTTTTTTCTGGATTCGTAATTGCTTGACGCTTTGCAGGGTCTCCGACTAAAACCTCACCTTTATCGGTAAATGCAACAATAGAAGGTGTTGTGTTTTTACCCTCTTTATTTGCGATAATTTTTGCCTCATTGCCTTCAAATACTGCCATTGCAGAGTTTGTTGTTCCTAAATCAATTCCTAATACTTTTCCCATTTTTTTATCCTTTTATTTAAATTTAAATTATTTTGCGATTCCTACTTCGCAATGCTAACCATAGAGGGACGCAAAACCCTTTCTTTATATTTATAACCCTTTTGCATTTCTGCAACAATCTCGCCCGAATCGTGCTCATCACTTTGCACTTGCATAATTGCATCGTGGAAATTCGGGTCAAACCCACCCTCTGTTAAAATGGGTTCAATCCCGTGCTTTGCCAATGTTTTTAACAAATTATCCAAAGTTAGCGCAATGCCCTCTTCTATTTTTCTTAAAATTTCCTCTTGATTTTCGCTATTTTCTTTAGAATCACGGATTGTTTTTAATGCAATTTCAAGAGTATCAAGACTTGAAAGCAAGTCTTTGGCGATTTTTTCATACGCATATTCTAAAGCTTGGTCTTTATCACGAATCAAACGTTTTTTGGTATTTTCAAAATCTGCGTAAGCACGCACATATTGGTCTTTTAACTCGTTAATTTGCGATTGTAATGCTTCTTTAGAATCCGCATCATTTACCACCACTTCCTCTTGGGATTCGTCATTTTCTTGCGAATCGTCAAAAGTTTGATTTTCATTTTGCTCTTCTTGCACTTTCGCTCCTTAAATTTGATTTTTGAATATTTAAAATTGAATTTTAGCAATTATTCTTTCAAATTTCAAGCGAAATTATATAACTTTAGTCTATTATTGTCAAGTTAAATTAACAAAATAAACTAAACTTTCTTAAAATTTTATACGCAATTATTGAATTTTTGAGAATTAAGAATTTAATCTTGCAAGATTCTTGCATTTAGATTGCTTGGCTCACAGGACGAGGGTTAATAGGATTTTTAAGCAAAACTCTGTTATCCTTAAGCCTTTTAAACTTTATAAGGAGAATCCCAAATGAGAGTTTCTAATATGCTAACTAATGCAATCTTTCAAAAATTATTCCTTTTGTTTTTTTTTGTTTTTGGCACACAATTTTTCGCAGAAGATTCCATTGCCACTCCCTCAACCTTTCAAGTAGAAAATGGTAAAACAATTATTCTATCTACTACAGCTTCCAATCCAAAACCTATTAAAATTCATCAAAAAACTTATACTTGGATTCCACACCCTAGTGATAAATCCCAAAAAATAGCGATTCTTTCTATCCCTTATCGCACACCTGCTTCTACAATTACATTAGAAAATGGCTCTATTGTTCAAATTATCACTGGAAATTACACCAAAGAGCAAATTCAAGCAAATCCTAACAAAGTCAAACCCAATCCCAAAAATCAAGAAAGAATCCAAAGAGAACGCGAAGAAGCAAACAAAATTTACAGCAATTACAGCCAAGAAAGACTTTGGGATTCTGCTTTTATCTATCCTATGCAAAGCGTCATTACAAGCCCTTTTGGAAGCGCGCGCGTTTTTAACAATGAACTTAAAAGCTACCATAGCGGCACAGACTTTAGAGCAAAAATCGGCACAGAAATCTATGCAAGCAATCGTGGCAAAGTTGTCATTGCCAAACATCGCTTTCTAGCGGGTGGTTCTGTCGTGTTAGACCACGGCGAGGGAATCTTTAGTATGTATTATCATTGCAGTGAAATCAAAGTAGAAGTAGGACAAATTGTAGAAAAAGGAGATTTAATTGCATTAAGTGGCGCGACAGGGCGTGTGAGCGGACCACATTTGCATTTTGGGATTCTCATTCGTGGCGCGCAAGTGGATCCGCTAGACTTTATCGCGCAAGCCAACGCACTCTTTTAAAGGAAAAACAAATGGACACACTAGACAAAGAGATTTTACAGAATCTCAAAACAATCTCCCTTTCTATGTTTCGCAAAAATTTCTTTGGAATCTTTCACGGCTCAATTTCTACAAAACTAGAAGAAGGGCATTTTTTGATTAATAAAAAAGATGCAATTTTTGACGATTTAGATGAAGAATCACTAATTATGCTTTATCACAAAAGGGATTACCGCTGGAATGACGCGAGTATGGACGCTTTTATTCATTCTCTCCTTTATCAAAACATTCCTAATGCAAAATACATTGCCTATGGAATGCCCCCTTTTACCGTTTCTTATACTTTGACGCATAATAAAATCGTTCCCAAAGACTATTTTGGCTACAAAATGCTTGAAACATTGGAGGTTTATAACCCTAAAGACTTTGATAGTTGGTATGAACGCGCCGATGTAGAAATCAACCGCTATTTCAAAGAAAGCGGTAAAAAAATTATGGTAATTCGTGGCTATGGAGTTTATGTTTATCATCGTGATTTACAGGTTTTATCTAAGCTTTTTGCTCTTTTGGAAAATACTTGCAAAATCTTGCATTTTAGTAGCTTACTTGAGGGAAGCAAACAAACACAAGACTTGTTTGATATTTAGAGATTTGTTTGCAATTCGCAGCAATCCACAATATTGCACAAAGCAGAATCTCTTATGGAATCTCATTTCCTTTTCTTCCTAAACTCTTTTCTTAGTCTTGGCATATCAAGGAAATAGAATCTTAAATAACCTCCTTTATACCAAGTTTTATCTGCTTGCATTAAAGCAAGTCCTAATTTGTAAGTAAAGCATTCTTTTTCTTTGAGTGCTTGTTCATAATCTGTATAGGATTCTAAAGGAGGAAGTTTTAATTTAGGATTCTTTGCAACTTTTGCTTGATATTCTGCAATCTCTTTTCTATGAGATTCTTTGATATAAGATAAAACATAAGGCATTCGGATATATCCCCACAAGCTTTTAGCGTTTAGAATCATTGCAGAACCTAGTTTGTAAGCCAAGTGGGAGTGGATTCTATCTTTTGCTACAAGATAAATGCTAGGGATTGGCTTTCCTTGAATGATGACTTTTTCTTTGGTGGCTTCTTTAGGAGGTGGAGACTTTGTCAATCGCATTGTCAAGCAATATTCCTCAATAATTTCTTTGATAACTTTCACATCAGGGATAAGAAAATCAAAATTATATTCCGATTCCACAATGATATTTGCGTGATTAAATGGAATCTCATAATCCCACTTGCCGCCTTTAGCTAAGAAAAAATCAATCAAGTTAAAATAAGGAATAGTGTAAGAATGAGGGCTCAAAATCACAGCCTCACTCTTTTCTGTGTAGCAATTTGTCTCATCAAATGCACAACAACTTTTATCATCTAAAAGCAATGGGGTATTAAGAGTGTTAAACAAACGAATCAGTGAGCTGCTTTTAGAAATTTGGTGGTTTTGCGTCATCACGCGAATGCTAGAATAAACATTATAAACGCTACACTGATTTTTAGGTTTCCCATTATTCCACGCGTGGATTCCAAGCAGTGTCCAACCCTCACAATTTTTGGGGAATTGAAGCTTTATGCCTTTTTGAAAGGGATAAGCTTCCTCGCAAAATGCAGAATTTTGCAAATTAATAAGGTCAAATCCTCCTCCTGCAGAAGTCTGCATTTCTCTAGGTGTTAAGATTCTAAATTCTGGATTTGCATTGCAAGGGATTTTTTGTTTGGGGGCTTTAAATTCATTAAGGTTTTGAACAATCTTTTGTCCAAAATAATTCATCAATCTTGCCATTTGGTGTGCTCCAAAGATTCCATAAAATCCAAATATATTTTCTTTAATATAATGTCCTTGCATATCTATACAATTAAAGCCATAGCGATTTGCGCAGATTCTATGTGTATTATCAATTGCCGTTGCATTCTGATAAAGACTTGGATTATAAGGCAAAAGTAAAATAAGCACTTTTTTCTTTAAACGATACAATTCCTCATAAAGCCAATGGATACTAGAAAGAATAATTGAAAGAGGGACAAAACTATATCCGTGATGATTTGCAATCTCATTAATATTGCTTTCTGTAATAATTAAATCTGCTTCCCGCAAAGATTCTTGGTTTCTTTCTCTTTTTAATTCGTAAAGATTTTGCAGAGAAATAGAAGAGCCTAAAGCCAAATTTGTTAGCTTTACATTCTCTCCTCTCAAACCTTTTTGCAAGCCATTAACCATTACAGAATTGCTACCACCTAGCAAAACGATAGAATAATCCTTTGTCATTGATAAGCCCTTATAGAACACGAATTTACGCCTGTTTGGAATAAATTATACTATAAGGTTATGTCAGGTTGTGTCCTTGTGAGATTCTTTCATTTGGATTGCTTCGTCGTTTCATACCTCGCAATGACAGGTTAATATGCATCATTGCGAGAAAATTTGAAAAATTTTTGTGGCAATCTATAATTTTGGATTGCTTTAAAGATTCCATTGTAGAATCCATTTATGCGCACTTAAAGAGCGCATTGAACACTTAAGAAACCCCAAGCACAAAGCCTACAAAAATCACTAACGCTAACAAAAACGCACTTAAAAGGCGATTGGTCCAAAGTGTGCCAAAAAACACAAGTAGCAACAAAGCAATTTTCACAACATCAACGAGCGCAAACTCACTCAATAGCTGCGTAATATCACGCGTAAAAAACGCAGTTGCATACACAATCGCCCCAAGCATTGCCTGTGTGCTATAAGTTAAAAAACGATAAAATCTACCATCTTGATTGCCAAGTATGGAGTGATTAGCAAAGAAAAATGGCGTGATTCTGCAAATAAAAATACTAACCGCCGAAAAGATTAGCAAAATCCAAAACAAACTCATCTTTGCCCCCTTGTTGCGCGTTTTCTCTGCGCTTCATCATAGACTAACATCACAAATCCTATCACAAAAGGTAGAATCAGCAGATAAAATTTTGGGCTAAAAGCTATCATAAAGGGCGCGAGAATGAAGCCCCAAAAATAGCTTCCCACTTCTTTAAGGTTTGGATAATGCTTCGCCGCAAGTCCCGTGAATTGCAGAGGCAGAACAAGAGAGACGATTTGCTTAAGCTCGGGCGAACTAAGAGCCGCTCCTGTGCTATACCCTATACCTGTGCAAATGAGCGAAACAATCCATATTGGCAAGCCAAGCCCCAAAAAATAAGCAAAAGGCGACTCATTCATTTGTTTGAACTTAGAAACACAGCCACTAAACACAGAGGGACAAATCAAAATGCTAGAGAGTGAGAGCCAAAAAAGATTGGTGCGCTTTAAATAAGGAGCAAGTGTGGCAGACATTAGCAAAAATCGTGCATTCATCGCTAGAATCAAGGGAATCAAAATATAGCCATCATAATAACTCTGCACAAGCAAAAACTGCAAAGGTGTCGAAAATACAAAAAGTGTCGTGGATAGACTCTCAAAAAAACTTAAGCTATTTTCAAACGCATTCGCACCAATGGAAAGATAGAGAAAAATAAAAGAAACACCAAAAATAGAGGAATCTTTTATCCCATCAATGAAATAATTTTTTATCATACTGCAACTCCAACGCCAACCAATCTAGCATATCT
Organism: Helicobacter sp.; assembly: GCF_029067145.1. GTDB lineage: Bacteria > Campylobacterota > Campylobacteria > Campylobacterales > Helicobacteraceae > Helicobacter_D. Next base: position 30,356 of record NZ_JAIEFA010000038.1, read on the forward strand.
TTATTATCAATGTTATACATTACTTTTCCTTAGTATTTATTTTTATTTATCCCTTATTATGGATAAGCAAACATTCTAACCAAAACCCTTGCTTAAAAACAAGTTTTGTCCGCCACAATATTGGAGGATTTAAAACTTAGCAAAAATCTGCTACAATTCTACTCATACAAAACAATGCCAAAGGAATGAAATGAAAGTTTTATTATTACAAGATGTCAAAGGTTTAGGCAAAAAAGGCGAAATTTGCGAGGTAAAAGACGGATATGGAAGAAATTTTTTGGTCGGCAAGGGATTGGCAGATTTTGCGACTAATGAAGTGATTAACCGCTACAAAGCAGCGCAGAAAAAGGCTGCGGAAATAGCAGCAGAGGAAAAATCTTTAATGGAAATGACTGCAAAAAAACTCTCTGAAGTCGTTGTGAAAATTGTGCAAAAAGTTGGTGCAAACGGCTCACTTTATGGAGCAATCACCAAAGAAGACATTGCGGAATCTCTAGCAAAAGAACACCGCCTAGAAATAGACAAAAAAACGATTGAACTCAAAAGCCCTATCAAATCTACTGGTGTTTATGAAGTAGAAGTGAAATTAGGACACGGAATCTCTGCGACTTTAAAAGTAGATGTAGAGGCACAATAATGTTTGAAGCAACAACGATTCTAGCTTATAAAAGCGACAAGGGGGCAGTGATTGGCGGTGATGGGCAAGTTACCTTTGGGAACTGCGTCTTAAAAGGCAATGCAACCAAAATCCGCACACTCTACAATGGCAAGATTTTGAGTGGATTTGCAGGAAGCACAGCAGACGCTTTCACGCTTTTTGATATATTTGAGCGAATCTTAGAAAACAAAAAGGGCGATTTGCTCAAATCTGTAATGGAATTTTCCAAAGAATGGCGCAAAGATAAATATTTAAGGCGATTAGAAGCGATGATGATTGTGCTAGATAAAGAACATATTTTTATCCTTAGTGGAACAGGAGATGTTGTAGAGCCAGAAGATGGCAAAATCGCAGCCATTGGAAGCGGGGGAAACTATGCTTTAAGTGCCGCGCGCGCATTAGATAGATTCCACAGCACATTAGAGCCCAAAGAAATTGTATTAGAATCCCTCAAAATCGCTGGAGAACTCTGCATTTATACAAATACAAATATCAAAATTTTAGAACTTTAAGGAAAGCAGGAAAAATCGTGGAAAATATGACAGCAATGACACCCAAAGCCATCGTAGAATATTTAGATGAATACATTATCGGACAAAAAGACGCCAAAAAAGTCGTCGCAATTGCGCTTAGGAATCGCTACCGCCGCTTGCAACTACCCAAAGAGATTCAAGAAGAAGTAATGCCTAAAAATATCTTAATGATTGGCTCAACAGGCGTAGGAAAGACAGAAATTGCAAGAAGAATGGCAAAAATGATGGGCTTGCCTTTTGTCAAAGTAGAGGCTAGTAAATATACAGAAGTAGGATTTGTCGGGCGCGATGTAGAATCTATGGTGCGTGATTTGGTTGTGGCATCTATTAATTTGGTCAAAGAAGAATACCGACACAAAAGCACAAAAGATATTGAAAAATATGTCCTAGATAAAATCATAGAAAAACTTATCCCTCCTCTGCCTAAAGGAGCGAGCGAACAAAAGATTGAAGAATACGAAAATGCAAGTAGTAAAATGCGCACCAAAGTGCAAAATGGGGAAATGGACCATTTAAAAATTGAGATTGAAGTGCCTAAAAGAGCCTTTGAGATTGAAGATGGTAATATGCCTGCTGAATTTGCAAAAGTGCAAGAAACGATTGCCAAAGTCTTTATCGCTTCTCCTAGAGAGAATCCCAAAAAAGAAGTAACAATCAAAGAAGCAAAGGAACTACTTAAAATTGAAGCAAGCGAAGCACTGCTTGACTTAGAAGCGATTAAACACGAGGGGCTTAAGCGCGCAGAAAACAGCGGAATTATTTTTATTGATGAGATTGATAAAGTCGCTGTTAGTAGCAATGGACAAAGTCGCCAAGACCCAAGCAAAGAAGGCGTGCAACGCGATTTACTGCCTATTGTGGAAGGTAGTGTCGTGAATACCAAATATGGCAGCATCAAAACAGACCATATTTTGTTTATTGCCGCAGGAGCATTTTCTTTGAGCAAGCCTAGTGATTTGATTGCCGAATTACAAGGACGATTCCCCTTGCGTGTAGAGCTAGATAACCTAGATGAAGAGGTGCTTTATAAGATTCTAACACAGACAAAAAATTCTATTTTACGACAATATGAAGCACTTTTGAATGTAGAGGGAGTTACTTTAAAGTTTAGCGATTCTGCTATTCGGGCATTAGCGCATTATTCTCAAATCGCAAATGAAAAAACAGAAGATATTGGGGCAAGACGACTGCATACGGTGGTAGAACAAGTGATAGAGGAAATTAGCTTTGAAGCAGAAAATTATCAAGGACAAGAAGTAGAAATTACTGAATCTCTCGTGGCAGAGAAATTAGAATCCCTCGTAGCGGATTCCGATGTGGCGCGTTATATTCTATAAAAATCTTTGGAATCAATCAATTTGGAAAATCCTCATAATACTCTGATAGAAAAAACAGAATCCCAAAGGGTTTGCGATTCCACAAAAGCCGGATTTGTAGCCGTTCTTGGGCGTCCAAATGCGGGCAAAAGCACCTTTTTAAATACACTTTTGGGAGAAAAACTTGCTCTTGTCTCCCACAAGGCAAACGCCACACGCAAACGTATGAATCTGATTCTTATGGAGGGAGAAACGCAGATTGTTTTTGTAGATACTCCTGGAATCCACACACAAGAAAAACTGCTGAATCAATATATGCTTCAAGAAGCACTCAAAGCAATGAGTGATTGCGACTTGTTGTTATTTTTAGCTCCCGTTACAGACAAAATTCACTTTTATGAAGAGTTTTTAAATAACGCCAAAAAGCCGCATATTGTCTTGCTAACAAAAACGGATTCTGTTTCCAAAGAAGAGCTTTTAAAAACTATTAAAATCTATGAAAAATACCAAAAAGATTATCAAGCTTTGATTCCTGTTTCTATCAAAGACTTAGGAAGCTTAAAACGCGTGGTGGAAGTTGTGGCAAGACTTATGCCGCCAAATCCTTATTATTATGACCCTGAAATTCTTAGCCCAAATACCACTAAAGACATTGCAAAAGAGATGATTCGGGAAGCACTCTTTGATAATTTGAGCGATGAGTTACCTTATGAAAGTGATGTGCAAATCACATTATACAAAGAAAAACCACATATCCACCACATTAAAGCGACGATTGTCGTGCATAAAGCAAGCCAAAAAGGTATGGTGATTGGCAAAGGTGGCACGACACTTAAGCGCATTGGGCGCGAGGCGCGTTTGAAGATAGAATCTTTTGTCAGACAAAAAGTTTTTTTGGAGATTTTTGTAAAAATCGTTCCAAGCTGGTGCAAAGAACGCGAAAGTCTTAAAAAAATGGGGTATAATTTTGAGGATTAATTATAATAAACGGAGTGTTTATGAGAATTCTTAAAGTTTTTGGGTTATTTTTGACAATCATAATGGCGCAAGCCAATGACTTTGAATGGGTAAAGCTTTACAATGAGGGCGGCATTAAAGCAATAGAACGCAAGATAGAATCCGTAATTCAAAGTCGCACCTATTGGGAAGAGGCTTTAAAATCACAAGATACGAAGTTTGGGTATTATGAGGATTTGCAATATTTATTTATAGCAACCAAAAACAAACCGACTTTAAAGCTTTATTCTTTGGAAAATAAACAATGGAAGGAAAGACTTAATGTCAATAGTTTAGTTGGCTCTAAAGGCGGACATAAAGAAAAAGAGGGGGATTTAGCCACTCCTATTGGTGTTTATACACTCAATGCGCGTTTGACGAACTTAGACCAATATTATGGACCTCTTGCTTTTAGCACAAGTTATCCCAATCTCTTTGATAGACTTCAAAAACGTACTGGGAGCGGCATTTGGATTCACGGAATGCCTCTTAATGGCAATCGTGAGGAACTAAATACACGCGGTTGCATTGCGATTGAAAATGATATTTTAAGCTTGGCAGACAAGATTATCAATTACAGAGATTCTTTACTTATCACTTATAATGACAATATAAAAGAAGTGAGTAAGGACGATTTGAGCGCGTTGCTAGCTAATTTATATGCTTGGAAAGAATCTTGGAGAACAAATGATGTGAAAAAATATTTAGGATTTTATAGCCCTAATTTTGTGCGTTTTGACGGAATGAAATATAATGATTTCACACAAAACAAACAAAGAATCTTTGCAAAAAAAGAATCCAAACAAATTGGATTTTCTAAAATCAATATTGCACCCTACCCCAATGAAGAAAACAGAAATTTATTTAGAATCTCATTTTTTGAAGATTACAAAGCCCCAAGCTACAATTTTCACGGAAAAAAAGAACTTTATGTGGAGCTAAAAGATTCTAAAATGCAAATTTTAGTAGAGCAATAAAGAGATGGCGCAATTTTTTCCTCCTATTTCTGATATTTTTCTTTTTAAGGTTCAGCCTACGGAGGGGGAACTTGCTTTACTTCGTTTTCTTGAGGTTAATTTAGATGAACATTATGAAGTTTATTTTAATCCCTATTTGAATGGCGACCGCCCGGATATAATTATTTTAAGGAAAGAATGGGGAGCATTAATTATTGAAGTAAAAGATTGGAATCTTGAAAGCTATTTCATAGATGAGAACAAAAAATGGCGCATACTCCACCAAAATACACTTGTCAAATCCCCAATACGTCAAGTGTATAAATATAAAGAAAATCTTTTTGAACTGCATATTGATAATCTACTGAATTTAAAAATTAAAAATATAAAGTATTTCGATATTGTAAAATGTGCGGTATATTTTCACAAAGCAACAAAAGAACAAATAAATACGCTGATACAACCATTAAAAAATGACAAATCCTTGCGTTATATTGATTTATTAAGCAATGATTCCTTAACAAAAGAAAATTTTAATAAAATATTTTTCAAAACTCATTCCACCATTACTCAAAACAGACAATACTTTACAGATAAAATATACAATAGCTTCAAAAGAGTGCTAACACCAACATTTCATATGCAAAATGACGGAAGTTTCATAGAATACAACAAAAAACAAAAGGAAATCATCTCTAAGCCAATAAAAGAAATGAGGGTAAAAGGCGTCTTTGGTTCAGGCAAAACGACCACTCTTGTTGCAAGAGCAGTCAAGACCTATCAAAAACTAAAAATGGATAAGTTACACCCAAAGATTCTTATCTTAACCTACAATTTAACGCTTAGAAATTTTATACGCGATAAGTTAATTCAAGTGCATAGGGATTTTGAAATAGCAGATTTTACCATCATTAATTACCATCAATTCATCAAAGCAGAATTAAATAATATGGAAATTGAAATGGAAATACCCCACAAGAACAAGGAAGTAGAGGCTGAAGAATGTTATGATAAATACTACTCCAATGAACAATTATTTGCTAAAAATAAAGACAAAATTATCCCCTATGACGCCATTTATATTGACGAAATACAAGATTATAAACGAAGTTGGATGAATATTATCAAAGATTCATTTCTTGCTCCAGAGGGAGAATATATTCTCTTTGGTGATGAAAAGCAAAATATTTATGGTAATCCAATTAAAAATAAAGATATTATCACAAATATAGTAGGGAGACCAACAGAGTTAAAAATCTGCCACCGCTCAGATTCAAAAATTAGAGATTTGACACTAGAATTCCAAAAAACACTTTTTAACAAGAAATATGAACTAGACGATATGGTAAATGAAAAAATGAGTGGGGGGCTCTTTGAGAAAGAAGGATATATCAAATACACCTATTTTTTAAATATGCCTATTATCCCAACAATTTACGATATTATACGCGAAAATATATTGCACAAAATACATAATGTTTCCCCTAATGATATTACTATCCTTGGATACACTCTATCCTTATTAAGAGAGCTTGACTGCTATTATAGAATTCTATCAAGAGAAAATACCAAAACAATGTTTGAAACCACTGAAATAATGTATTTAAGCGCACTTTCAGATAATGAAAAATGGCTTGATGTGCTTAGGAATGAGCTAATAAAAAATAATTATCCTAGCAATGTAAAATTGTCAGACGAACAAAAGATAAAAATAAAAAATTTTACTGCTCAATTATTATCTATTGCGGAACTTTATGACAAATATCCAGAAAAAATAGAAAAATGCCTTAGTGAAAAATGTGAAAATTTTAAAATAGGATTTGATTTTTTCCTGTTCTTTTTAGAGACAAATGCAAAAGAAATTCAAGGTTTTAGAAATAAAGTAGAGAAAGCAAACTATGAAATTATACGCAGGAATAAGAAAATTCACTTTTGGATGAATTGTGGAATGCTCAAAATCTCAACCATTCATTCCTTTAAAGGTTGGGAAAGTCAAGCAGTCTTTCTTATTATAGAAGATAAAACGACAAAAAATGAGTTTGATGAGTTGCTTTACACAGGCTTGACAAGAGCAAGGGAGAATCTTGTTGTTATCAATTTTGGGAATGAAGAATATCATAAAATCTTAAAACCAATGTTTGATAAAGTCCATAAGCAATAAATTCATCTTGCTTTGCCCTAGTCTCGCAATGCAAAATATTCTTGCGAGATTCTACATTATTCATTACTCAATAATCTTAGGCACGATAAAGAAATTTTCCTCTGCACTTGGAGCATTTTTAAGAATCTCTTTAGCAATTTCAGGCTTAGATTCCACCTCATCTTGACGCATAGGTAATTTGGAATCTAGTGGATTAAAAGAAGCTGGAATCTCATCTAAATCTAGCTTATTAATATTTTCAACAAAATTCACAATTTCACTTAAATGTTTTTTTGTCTCCTCTAACTTCCCTTCTTCTAATGCAATTCCGCCTAACTTGGATAATCGGTTTAACAAATCTGTGTCAATTGTCATTTAATTTCCTTATAATGCTTAAGATAAAGCATAAAAATTTTAATTGCGCGTTTCAAAGCATATTCTATTTCGCTGTCCTTTGGAGCTTGATAATTAGAGTCCATTAAAGAATACATCCAATAAGGTTCAATCACAAGGTGAATCAGGATTCTTGCACATTCTTCCATTTCTTTTTTATCAATATCCAACCTCATCTTATCTTTATACGCTTCAATTCCTTTGATAAAAAAACAACTTAAAACATTGGAAGTTTGATTAAAAATTGTCGCAAACTTTGGATTATCATAACATTCTAAAAGCATTAATCGCATAAAAGCTATATTTTTAATATCAAGTGTTTCACGAATCAAATGCAAACCGATATTATAAAAATACTTTTCTACTTCCAAATTAGAATCCATACTTTGAACATAAATTTCATTCAAAGACTCAATCAAATCCCCTCCATTCAACTCCATAACTTTAGAAAATAAATCTTCTTTACTACCAAAAATATTATAAATCGTTGCAAAAGAACCGCCTGTTTGTCGAACAATCATCTGCAAACTTGTCTTTTGATAGCCATATTTTAAAAACAAGTCTGTTGCGACTTTTAGAATCTTAGTTTGCTTTTGTTGCATCATCTGCATTTGGATTTTATTTGTTTTTGTCAAAACCCCTTGCGATTCTTTCTTAACAATCTTTTTATTTGTTTTTTTTTGTATCCGCAACATTAAGCCCTTTTAAGATTTCACAAATCAAACAACACAAAGTAATCTATTTGACTTATAAACTAAAAAATTTATAATAATTTTACAAAAAAAGGACTTAATATCAACTGCATTTAAAAACTTTTAAATTATTATTTCTAAAAATTTTTAAGGAGTAGCAAGTGAAAAAAGAAACCAAAACTTACAGACCTAATGTCGCTGCTATTATCCTTTCTCCTAAATATCCCTTAACCTGTGAATTATTCATTGCAAGTCGGACAGATATTAAAAATGCTTGGCAATTTCCACAAGGTGGGATTGATAAATCTGAAACCCCAAAAGAAGCATTATTTCGGGAATTAAAAGAAGAGATTGGGACAAATAAAGTAGATATTATTGCGGAATATCCGGAATGGATTAGTTATGACTTCCCGCCACAAGTTGTCAAAAAAATGTATCCTTATGATGGACAAATTCAGAAATATTTTTTAGTGCGACTGCAAGAACAAGGAGAGATTGATATTGACACAGAAAAACCAGAATTTGACGCATACAAGTTTGTAAGCGTCAATGATTTGTTTAATCATATCACCTATTTTAAACGTCCTGTTTATAAGCAAGTTTTAGAATACTTTAAAAGAAAGGGGTATTTATAATGTTAATCGTTCAGAAATACGGAGGAACAAGTGTTGGAGATTGCGAAAGAATCCAAAATGTCGCAAAACGCGTCATTGAAGCAAAAAAAGCAGGCAATGGCGTAGTAGTAGTTGTTTCTGCAATGAGCGGAGAAACAGATAAACTATTAGGTTATACGAAGTTTTTTTCTCGTTTGCCAAATGTCCGTGAAACCGATATGGTGCTAAGTGCTGGAGAACGCGTTACAAGTGCGCTTTTAGCGATTGCATTAGAAGAGTTGGGTTACAAAGCCATCTCTTTAAGCGGGAGAGGTGCTGGAATGATAACAGACGATTCTCATACCAAAGCACGGATAGAATCCATTGACACTGCACGTCTAAACGACTTGCTCGCCAAAGACTATATTGTCGTTGTTGCGGGATTCCAAGGCGTTACACGTGAAGGGGAAGTTACAACGCTTGGACGCGGAGGAAGTGATTTATCCGCAGTCGCGCTTGCAGGTGCATTGCAGGCAGATTTGTGCGAAATTTACACCGATGTAGATGGTGTTTATACGACTGACCCGCGCATTGAGCCAAAGGCTAAAAAGATTGATAAAATTAGCTATGATGAAATGCTAGAACTCGCTTCTATGGGCGCAAAGGTGCTTTTGAATCGCTCCGTAGAAATGGCAAAAAAACTCAATGTCAATCTCGTTACAAAAAATAGTTTTAACCACAATGAAGGAACATTAATCACAAAGGAAGAGGAAATTATGGAACACCCAATTGTAAGCGGAATCGCATTAGATAAAAATCAGGCAAGAGTAAGTATTTGCAATGTAGAAGATAGACCCGGAATCGCGGCAGAGATTTTTGGTGCATTGAGCGAGGCAAATATTAATGTAGATATGATTGTGCAAACTATCGGGAGAGATGGCAAAACCGATATAGATTTCACAATCCCTGAAGTAGAACTAGAAAACACCAAGCGCGTATTAAAGTCTTTTGAAAGCAATGTAGAAAGCATTGATTATGATAGCGACATTGCCAAAGTCTCTATTGTAGGCGTGGGTATGAAATCTCATAGCGGCGTAGCGGCAAGGGCATTCCAAGCACTCGCAGAGGACAATATTAATATTATGATGATTAGCACAAGTGAGATTAAAATCTCTATGGTGATTCGTTTAAAATACGCAGAATTAGCGATTCGCACTCTACACAATGTGTATGAACTAGACAAATAATCCATTATGCAAGATTTATCTAGCTGGACATTGCAAGCTTTGCGCTATGACGCAAGCCACCCAACTTGGCTTGAAGAGCGCAAATTTGAGTGGATTCCATTAGTCAAACGCGCCTTGCAAAGAATCTTTAATGGCGAAAGTATGATTTTGGTAACCGATAGAGAAAGGGAATGGTTTAGAGACTATGTGATAAGCTCTATTAACAAAACTAACAATCGCCCCTATGTGCCAATCATCAGCATTCACGCACTTTTTCCCCAACTAGACAAAACGCACAAAGACGAAACAGAAATTTCTTTGATTAACGATTATTTGGACAATGTCTTTTCTCAAAAATATTTTTTCTGGTATGTAGGACATAATGACACAACGCGGGCAAAGCTCGCATTAAGCCACGAAGATGGTTTTTTGTGGATATTTGATACGCGTTTGCAAAATAGCTTTACTTTACAATCCACAGATTCTCTTGTAGATATTCGCCTAATGCAAATGTATAGAATCTTTAATTTAACCTTAGAAGCCGCAATGTTTGGGCGCGTAAGCTTAGAATAACCTAGGATTTTTATGCGAGATTCTAACGCAATTTCTACTCTAAATCCCTCAAGCGATTCCAAACTTGGACGCATTTTGCTAGTTAATCACCCTATTAGTGCAGCAAGTGAATACTATGAAAAGCAAAATCCACAAAATTATCGTCTCTTTTGTGCAGAAGAATTAAATATTGAAATTTCACGCGCAATTATTGATGAAAGCTATATCGCAAGTGAGGAAACAAAAACCATTTTGATTGCCGCAAATTCTTTCAATGTTTATGCGCAAAACGCTCTTTTGAAAATCTTAGAAGAACCTCCAAATAGCGTTCTTTTTGTTCTTTATGCTAGAATGAAATCTCTGCTTCTCCCGACAATTCGTTCGCGCCTGCCCATACTCAATCACACAAACAAGCAAAAATTACCCCCTTTTGACTTGGATATTCGCACGATAAATTTAGAAAAAATTTATTTATTTTTGAAAGAAAAACAAAAGGAAATGAATAGTACAACCCTCAAAACAGAGATTCAAAGCCTTTATTTAGACGCATTAAAAATTGGCTTGCACTTCAATATCAAGGAAACAGAAATGTTTGAACGCGCGCTGATATGGGAGGAGCAACACGAAAAATCACACTATATACTTTTAGTTTTGCTCTTATTAATCTTGCGCAAGAAAAAACAAAATTTTGCTCGTCAAAATTTTTGATAATTCAAAAGGACAAAAATGGCATTTGTGCAGTATTTAGAAAATTGCGAAAACGAACTGAAAAATCTCCATTGTGAGGATATAGGTTACCAAATCTTGCGCAACAAAACAAAAACCTTTTGCTTCTCTATCCAATCCTTAAAAGCACCTGCGGCAAATATTTTAAAACAAGAAGCTTTAGCGGCTGGTGCAGATTTTGCCTTGCCAAAAGATGCGATTCTTTACCAACGAGAATTTTACAATGGAATCTTGATGCTCAACCTCTCACAAAGCAAAGCACTGCTAAAAAAACTTAAACTGCAACCTTTTGGATTAAAACAAGTGGCACAAGATTTGGAATCCCACCTTAAATTTCATCACTTCAAGCCTAAAATTATGGGGATTATCAATGCAACTCCTGATAGTTTTTATCAAGATTCTAGGAAAAATGCGCAAGAGGCAAAACTAAGAATCCTAGAAATGATACAAGAGGGAGTAGAAATCATAGACATTGGCGCAGCAAGCACACGACCGGGCAGCGCTTGGGTAAGCGAGGAGGAAGAAAAAGCGCGGTTAAAAGAGATTTTGGACTTTATCAAACAAGAAAAAATCAACGAAAAAATCACCTTAAGCATTGACACCTACACTCCAAATGTTGCAAGAATGTGTTTAGATTGCGGCTTTCATCTTATTAATGACATCACAGGATTCACCAAAAAAGAAATGATTGAGGCTGTGCGCGGCTATGATTGTGAATGTGTTGTAATGCATATGCAAGGAAACCCAAAAGAAATGCAAAACAATCCACATTATCAAAATCTATTTGTAGAGATAGATAGATTTTTCAAAACACAAATAGAGGCATTAGAAAAATCTGGAATCGCAAAAATTATCCTAGATATTGGCATAGGATTTGGCAAAACCTTAGAGCACAATTTGGCACTTATTAAGCATTTAGGACATTTTTTGCACTTT
>NZ_JAIEFA010000039.1 GCF_029067145.1 Helicobacter sp.
CTTTATTCCTTGTCCTTGTGGAGTTCCACAAAGGAAAGGGAAATATAAAGTTTGTTTGGGGGGGGGGATAAATTCTGCATTTTATAGTTAGAAATGCCCTCTACACCTACAAATCCACAATATGAACCTTGCCCTTGAATACTTTTACTATCATAGATTTTGCATTACAAAAAATAAAAAAATGTGGAATCTAAATGGAGGCAAATATAAAAACCAATCCAAAAAAGGATTGGCTAGTTGGGTTTAAACATTTAATTTTATACTAAATGTTCTTCGCGGACGGGGGGGATATCCGCAATGAAGAAACATTACACTAAAAAGTGCGATTGCAATTCTACTCATAAATTATAAAATTAAAATAAAAATTTGCAAATTTTGATAAAAATAAAGCTAAAAATATAATGTGGGAAGCCTAAAAGCAATAAGTGGTGGCTCGAGGCGGAATCGAACCACCGACACGGAGATTTTCAGTCTCCTGCTCTACCGACTGAGCTATCGAGCCATTTAAAGCGAAATTATAATTCTATCTTAAAATTTTTAATAATAACTTAAATTTTAAATCCAACATAGAATCTGCTGATATAATTTATCACGAAATTATAATAAAATTATCCTAATTTTTTCATCAAATAGGCTTGCACACCTTTTGTATTACAAAATGCACGCACATTTTCATAACCATAGAAAAACGCAAGCTTAAAAAATTCCTCAATTACATATTCATTTGCCTTTTCTACCAAAATCATTCCTCCGCTCCCCAATCTTTTGTGTAAAGATAAAAAATCTTTTTTACAGCGGAGATTCCAAGCCGTTTCGTCTTCTACAAAAGCCGTCATTAATTGTTCTTTACTGATATTGTGAAACCACATTTTTAATAGGTTTTTACTAAAATATTCGCGCACATTGAAGCGATATGGGGCATAATGCGCTAATTTTACTTTTGTTCCTTTTAGAATCTCATCTAGCTCTTTTTCATCGTGCAAAAATTCTGGAGCAGATTTGTGCAAAAGCAAAAGCCTCATAGGATCCACTTCACTAAAAATAATTTTATATTTTTTTAGGATAAAGTCTTTTATGTCAATGTATTCAAGCTCTTCTAGCTCTCCCTTGCTTGTTTTTGGCATTTTAAGTGCTTCTGCGCTTAAGCATTTAATCCATAGATTAATCGCATCTTTTGGCTCACCATCTAAAAATAAACGAATCGCCATTGCTTCATTATAGGTTCTAGGGTGAAGAAATTTTTTCACTCCACAATCTGGAAAATCGCCTACTACCTTAATTTCACTCAAGCGGCTTTTGATTCCAGCTAAACTTGGATAAAAAAAGTCGGCTTCAAAATTAATTCTTACCAACGGATTGTTATCATAAATTAAACATTGACGCTCATTAATTGCTATTTCAAATACAAAGTTATCTGCACTCATATAAGGCAGAATCACTTTATCTCCGGGCTTGGTATAAGATGAAATGATTTTTTCGCTTAAACCCAAAAAATCCCAATCAGAAATCTTGACCAATTCTTTTAGTTTTTGTGATGGCACATCATAACCTTCTTAGAATAAATTTTTATTAAGATTTTAGCATATTTCTATGTTTTTTATTTATTTTTTAACTCTCTCATCGCATAATTCGCGCTTCATTTCCTAGAAATTTAAAGGAATCGTATGCAAATATTCACTACCACGCAAGATTTGCGCACCTTTATTTGTCAATTCAAATCTCAAAATCCTCAAAAAACAATCGGCTTGGTTCCGACAATGGGGGCTTTACACAAAGGACATTTATCCCTAATAGAAGCAAGTCTTGCCACCTGTGATTGCACGATTGTTTCTATTTTTGTCAATCCAACACAATTTGGAGAAAATGAGGATTTCAATCAATATCCTCGCAAAAAAGACGCTGATTTGCATATTTGCGCTAAAGCAGGTGTAGAGATTGTCTTTATGCCAGAAATCGCTCAAATGTATCCGCTAGATTCCACCTTGCAAACCACCTTTAACGCCCCAGCGGCAATGGCAAATGTGCTAGAGGGCAAAACACGACAAGGGCACTTTAATGGCGTGCTGCAAGTTGTTTTAAAGCTTTTCAATCTTGTGCGTCCCAACAAGGCGTTTTTTGGGCGCAAGGACGCGCAACAATTACTCATCATTCAAAAAATGGTGCAGGATTTATTTTTACCTTTAGAGATTGTGCCCTGTCCTATTGTTCGCAACGAAGAGGGACTGGCATTAAGCTCACGCAACGCTTATTTGAGCGCAAGTGGAATTACACAGGCTTTGCGAATTTCAGCCTCTTTAAACGCGATAACCAAAGCAATTATGCGCGGCATTAAGGATTCTTGTGAGTTAAAAAGAATCGCTTTAGAGGTGTTAGAGGGATTAGAGGTAGAATATCTTGTAATTGTCAATCACGAACTACAAGAGATAGAGCAAATCCAAAAAGATTCTACTTTGATTCTCATTGTAGTGCGAATTGAAGGGGTTCGCTTGTTGGATAATTTATGGTTTTGATTTTTTGATTTTGCCTTATTTAAGATTCTGCTCTTTAAGGCACAAATCGGTAAAATAATGCCATTTATTCTTTAAAGTCTTTAGGTTATGTTTTCAAAGCTTAGATTTATCCTATCACACCACGACCAACATTACATTTATGGAATGCTGTTACTCTCTTTGCTGGTGTCTTTAATTGAACTTATTGGAATCTCTGCAATCGCTCCTTTCATTGCTGTGGCAAGCGATTTTAGCTTGATTGAAAGCAAAACTTATTTTGCCTTTGTTTATCATTTTTTGCATTTTGATTCTCCTTATACATTTGTTTTGTGTTTTGGCGTTGTTTTATTGGTATTTTATGTATTTCGTAGTTTGATTAATCTCCTCTATCAACACCTCTTAGCGCGCTTTACCTTTGGACGCTATCATTTGATTGTGGAGAGATTGTTTAGGAATTATTTGGGCATTAATTATGAGGATTTCATCACCAAAAACACAAGCCATTTAACAAAAACTATTACAACAGAAGCGCATAATTTTACGATTTTGCTTGCCGCTTTTTTGTTTATGACTTCCGAAGTTTTTGTTGTGCTTTTAATTTATGGCACTTTATTGTTTGTGGATTTCAAAATTACACTTGGCTTGACCCTTATCTTAGTGGTTTTGGGATTCCTTTTGGCGCGGCTGATTGCATTAAAAATCAAAAAACAGGGGCGAGAAAAGGAATCGCACCAAAAAACCTTTTTTGAAACACTTAGCTCAAGCTTTGGGAATTATAAAATCATCAAACTTCAAAGCGATTCTGCCTCCATTTGGCAAAATTTTTCAAGCTCTTTAGAGGGATATTCATCGGCAAATATCAAAAATCAAACTTTTTTTCATATTCCGCGCTTGAGTTTGGAAGCACTTGGCTTTTGTATGATGATTCTTGTCGTATTATATTTGTTGATTCAAAACCCCAACAATGTAACAAGTTATTTACCCTTATTGTCTATGTATGTGTTAGCACTTTATCGCCTTTTGCCCTCTATCAATCGTATTTTGGATTCTTACAATAAGATTCTTTTTAATTTTCGCTCTTTAGAAATCATCTATCAAGACTTAAAAATGCAAACCCAAGATTTAGGGGAAGAGGAAGTTCAATTTGCACGAGAAATTAGACTAGAAAAACTTTCTTTTGGCTATCAACAAAAACGCGTGTTGCAAGAAATTAATCTTAGGATTCACAAGGGAGAAAAAGTCGCATTTATCGGGGAATCTGGAAGCGGAAAAAGCACTTTAGTGGATTGCATCATTGGCTTGCTTTGCCCTCAAAATGGTGAAATTTGGATAGATGATGTTAAACTAGAGAAAACAAACCTAAAAAGTTGGCGCAAAAAGATAGGATATATTCCACAAAATGTTTATTTGTTTGCTGGAAGTGTTGCAGATAATGTGGCTTTTGGGAGAGAATTAGACGAAGAAAAAATTATCGCCTGCCTCAAAAGCGCAAAGATTTATGAGTTTTTGCAAACCAAAGAGGGTTTAGAAACGCAAGTAGGAGATGGTGGAATCGCATTAAGCGGGGGACAAAAACAACGCATCGCGATTGCACGCGCACTCTATGGGAATCCCGAAATACTTGTGCTAGATGAAGCCACAAGCGCGCTAGACACAGAAGTGGAAGCAAAAATTATGGAAGAAATTTACAAGATTGCAAAGGATAAAACTTTGCTTATCATCGCACACCGCTTAAGCACGATTGAGCATTGCGATTCTATCTATCGTCTACAAAATGGCACTTTGAAGCTAGCGTAAGCTTTGGATTGCGCTTAATGCGGCAAGTGGAAATTCTAGGATTCCATTAAGTCCCAACCTCATTTATATATTTGAATCTATATAGCGAAAAGTTATATAATTTTCAGCCAATTAAGATAAGGAGAAAAAATGAGGAGAGTGGTTTTTTTGTTTTTTATGGTGGCTTCGTTGTTGCATTGTAAGGAGTTTTATAGCGAAGAAGTGTTATCCATCTATCTTGGCAAGGACGATACAAAGGCAGCGGGCAGATTGTTGCCCACGAATCCCTTTGAGATTCTGCAAACAGAAGGGAATCGGTCAAAGATTCGTATCCGTGGCTATGTCAATCCACAATCCCCATCAGTGATTTATTTTAATGACTTTCAGCGCATTATCGTAGCGGCTTTTTCTAAGGATACTCCATTGAAATTTTCCAAAAAAGTTGCTAGCAAGGGAGGCAAATGGGGCTTCGTCAATCTTGAAGCTTGGGTGGAAAAAGGAAAGTTTGCAAGCGAAAACCAAACGATGATGTTAAGAGCAAAGGAGCTGTTTAGCCAAAATTGTGGAATCTGCCACGCATTGCATAAAGAAAATGAGTTTAACGTCAATCAGTGGGCAGCGACTTTTCGCGGAATGGTGAGCAGAACAGGGATTGACAAAAAAGACCATTGGCTTGTAATAGAATATTTGCAAAAAAACGCAAAAGATTTTAAAGGAGGAATAAAATGAGTTTAGGTAGGAGAAAGTTTTTAAAAATTGGCGCGGCTCTTGGGGCATTGCCATTGATTCCAAATATCAGCTTCACAAAAGAAATGCAAGACAAAGCCGCAAAAAGTGGTTTAGTGCAAAATGGCAAAGTGCTCACTGCGGCACATTGGGGCGTATTAAATCTCACAATCAAAAATGGCAAAATCATTAAAAGCGAGCCTTATGACAAGCTAACCAAAACAGACAATCCGCTATGGTATCATACTGCGGATATGGTGTATAAATCACGCGTCAAATATCCTTATGTGCGCAAAAGCTACCTAGAGAATCCCGATAATCCTAAGCCAGAGCTTAGAGGCAAGGACGAGTTTGTGCGTGTGAGTTATGAAGAGGCAATCAAACTCATTGCAAAGGAGCTTAAAAAAACAAGAGAAAAGAAAGGCACGCAAGCTATCTTTGGCGGAAGTTATGGGTGGAAATCAAGCGGAAATATGCAAAACTGCCGAATCTTGTTGCATAGATTTTTGAATATTACTGGCGGATTTGTGGGCGTGAGCGGGGATTATTCCACAGGTGCTTCGCAGGTGATTATGCCTTATGTTGTGGGTTCTTTGGAAGTTTATGAGCAACAAACTTCTTGGGAAAATCTCTTAAAATATTCTAAAGTCATCGTGATTTGGGGTGCAGACCCTCTTAATACACTAAGAATCTCTTGGACTGCAAACGAACAAAAGGGAATAGAATATTTTGAAAAACTGCAAAAAAGTAAGATTAAGGTCATTTGCATTGACCCTGTCAAAACAGAAACTGCGAAGTTCTTAAAAGCAGAATGGATTGCTCCTAAACCAAATACCGATGTAGCAATGATGTTGGGAATGGCTAGTCATCTGATTGCGAAAAATAAAGTAAATTATGAGTTTTTAGAAAACTACACGACCGGATTTGAGCAATTTAAAGAATATTTAGAAGGCAAAAGTGATAATGTAGTCAAAAATACTCAATGGGCAAGTGAAATTTGTGGAATCCCTGCCAATGTAATTGCAAGCCTAGCGGAGCAATTCTACGATAATCCAACAATGATAATGAGCGGTTGGGGAATGCAAAGGGCGCATCACGGGGAACAGCCACACTGGATGCTTGTTACTCTTTGTTCTATGATAGGACAAATCGGCACAAAAGGCGGGGGATTCGGTCTTAGCTATCATTATAGTGGCGGCGGAGTGCCTACTTGCAAAGGTGGCGTGATTGGGGGAATGAGTGCCGGAGCTGTTGGAATCTGGAAAAATGGTAAATTTGTCGGTATGCCAAAAGCCGGAGCAGCGCAAGGAGGTGCAGAATGGCTACAAAATGCCGCGAGCTATTCTTTCCCGCTTGCTAGAATTGCGGACGCACTTTTGAATCCGGGCAAAACAATAGACCACAACGGCGCAAAAATCACTTATCCAAAGATTGATTTTATTTATTGGGCTGGAGGGAATCCTCTCGTGCATCATCAAGATACAAATACCAATGTCAAAGCGTGGCGCAAACCTCGCACAATCGTTGTAAATGAAATCTATTGGACGCCAACGGCAAAAATGGCAGACATCGTAATGCCCGCAACAAGCTCTTATGAAAGAGACGACTTGACGATGGCAGGGGATTATTCTAATATGCAAATCGTGCCGATGAAACAAGCAGTAGAGCCTATCGGGGAAAGTCGTGATGATTATGTGATTTTCTCTGATTTGTGCAAGGAATATGGCGAGAAAGTGTATAATGCCTACACCGAGAATGGCAAAAGCGCGAAAGACTTTATCAAAGAATATTACGAAAGTGCCTTGCGACAAACACAATCTTATGGCAGTGAGTTTGCTACGCCAATGCCAAACTTTGATGAATTTTGGGAGAAAAACAAGCCTATTACCTTTGCTTCTACATTAGAGAGTGAAGATTATGTGCGATTCGCAGACTTTTTAGAAGATCCTATTTTGAATGCGCTTGGCACAGAATCAGGCAAAATTGAAATATACTCTAACACGATTGCAAAATATAAATACGAGGATTGTAAAGCACACCCAATGTGGTTTGAGCCAATAGAATGGTTAGGCAATGCAAACAAAAGTGCGCCTTTTCACTTACTTAGCAATCACCCTGCAGATAGGTTGCACTCGCAAATGTGCCACACAGCCTTGCGCGAAAGCTATGCGGTAAAAGGTAGAGAGCCGATTTTGATAAACACAAAAGACGCAAAGAATCTAGGTATTAAAAATGGCGATGTAGTGCGTGTTTTTAACAAACGAGGAGAAGTTTTAGCTGGCGCAGTAGTAAGCAATGACATCTTAGAAGGTGTCGTGAGGCTATGTGAGGGAGGGTGGTATGACCCAAATGACAAGGGATTGTGCAAATATGGCAATGCAAATGTTCTAACTATGGACATTCCAACTTCAAAACTAGCAAATGGTAATATTGCGCATACAAGCTTGGTAAATCTTGAAAAATACACAGGAGAATTGCCTGAAGTAAGCGCATTTAGTGAGCCAAAAATCAAAGCTTAATTTAGAATCTCCCACAATGCCAAGCCGATATTTGCTTGTCATTGTGGTTTAAAATTCTTTCGCACGCTGCGTTGATTGGCTTACTTTTTTAGATTCCTTGCTTTAACTCTCGTGATTTCTTAACAAAATTAAAATATGCTTTTGGTAAAATTAAAATTCGGAAAAAAGTGTAAAATAGCAAAGGTAAATGTTGTGCTTTGGTGTTTTTAGCCGATATTGCAAATAAAAAGGAGATTGGGTAATGGAAAATTTCAAAGAATTTAGCATCAAAGACTTACCACAAGAATTTAGCGAAAAACTCCTTAGCGAGATTCCAGATAACCCAAATTTTCCAAAAGTTAGCGTGATTTTGACGACTTACAATCGTGAATATTTTTTTACAGAATCCATTGAAAGCATTTTAGACCAAGATTACCCTAACTTAGAAATTATCGTGAGTGATGATGGTTCGGAGGACAATACCTTTAGCATTGCAAGCGAATACGCAAGAGATAATCCAAATATCAAAGTTGTGCGCAATGCAAGAACACGTGGAAGCGCAGGGAATCGCAACAATGGATTGGATTATGCGAGCGGCGAACTTTTGTTACTTTTAGATGATGATGATTTGTTGTTTAAAGAAGCTATTTCGCAAATGGTAGAAGCCTATTTGCGCTTTGATAAACAATATGGCATTATCATTGCCAATTGCACAAGGAGTGATGATGGATTTCTCTCGGGGCAAGGGCTAGATGAATCACGCGAAATTAGCTTTCAAGAAGTGCTTGCGGGGAGTTTAGACGGGGAGTTTGTAACTTTATTTGAGCGCAAACTGCTTGGACAGAGGAGATTTAATGAAAATTTGCAAAGAGGTAATATGGGGCTTTTGTGGCTTAAACTGCACAAGCAAAGACCCTGTTATTATATCCATAAGCCTCTGAAGTTTTACAGAATCCACGCAGAATCGCTCACGCAAAGCTTGAAATATAAGCCTTTGGAAATGGTAAAAAACTATGAGCAAGATATTTTGCTTTTTTATAAAGAACGTTTGAAATATTGTCCCGCGCACTTGGCGAAACTCTGTGCGACAGCGGCATTACTTTACAGACAAGGAGGGAATCGCAAAAAGGCATTTAAAAAGATTCTACAAAGTCTAGCAATCTATCCAAACTGGCTTGCATTGCAGGTTTTTGCTTGTCTTTTTTTGCCTGTTTCTTTCTTGCCAAAACTAAAAATTCGTCAGAGAGTAGAGAAATAATCAATGAAAAAAATTAAAATCTTACTAGCAATTAGGTCTTTAAATTTCGGTGGAGCAGAAAGACAATGGGTTCTTCTTGCACAAGAACTCGCGAAACATTCGGAAGTAGATTTGCGCCTTTGCACGCTTTATAGTGGCGGACGCTTAGAATACGAGATTACAAAAATCCCTCATATTTGTTTGCACAAAAAAGGGCGCAAGGACATTGGATTTTTGTTGCGTTATCGCAAAGTCCTCAAAGATTTCCGACCTGATTGTATTTATGCCTTTATGCCCGAAATGAATATTTTTAGCCTTATTTGTGGTGCATTTTTGGGCGCAAAAGTAGTTTTTGGATTCCGTTCAAGTGCAATAGATTTAAACAATCTCACCCTTGCTTCTAAGCTGTATTTTTATACGCAGAAATTCTTAAGTCGTTTTGCCGACGCGATTCTTTGCAATTCCTATGACGCACTTAGCTTTTATCAAAAAAAGGGCTACTATATGAAAAAGGCATTGGTAGTTTATAATGGAGTGGATACGAGGCGATTTCACCCTAGAGAGAGTATAAGATTCAAAAAAGAACTTGGAATCCAAGAGGACGCATTTGTTTTTGGAATCGTCGCACGAATGGATAAAGTCAAAGATTATCCGCTTTTTGCACGCATTGCAAAGGAAATGATAGAATATTCCAAAGCACAACAAGGCGTAGAGGTTACTTTCATCACGCTTGGAAAATGCGAAGAAAGAATCTTAAAAGATTGCCTAAAGATTCTAGGGGACGCACAACGCAATGTATTGTTTTTGGGGGCAAAAAATGATGTGGAAGCCTATTATCCGCTTTTTGATTGTATCCTTTCTACTTCTTATACAGAAAGTTTTTCAAATTCTATTGCAGAGGGAATGGCGTGTGGTTGTGTGCCAATCGTCAGTGATGTGGGTGAGAGCAAAGTTATCGCGGATTTTGGGCAAGATTCCTATACATTTCTTTTTCCTTCAAAAGATGATAAAAGTGCATTAGAATGCCTAAAATCCCTCTATGCCTTGCAGCATTCAGACAAGTTAGAATCCCTTAAAGCACAATCGCGCGCGCAAATTGTAGAAAAATTTAGCGTAGATTCTATGGTTGGCACAACTTTAAAGATTCTAACTTCTCTTGCGCAATCTGTTAGTGTAGAAATTTTAAAAGTAGAATTGCACAACAACAATGAGACGAAATCTCCAAAGGATTAAGTTACTACGATGAAACTTGTGGTTTTGCTTTATTCTTTGGGAGCAGGAGGAGCGGAGCGCATTACCTCACTTTTATTGGAGAATCTGGCAAAGGAATATGCTATTACGCTCGTTTTGCTAGAGGACATTCAGCATTATCCACTCAATGTGCAAAAAATCATTTTAGGGCAGAATCGCACCACAGAAAGCGGGCTTAAAAAACTCCTTAAACTTCCTTTGCTTGCGTTAAAATATTATCAGGTGATGAAAGATTGTGAGATTTCACTTTCTTTGATGACGCGCCCAAACTATATTAATATTCTGGCGGGAATGTTGTGTAAATTAACACGCAAAAGCCCTAAAATCTTGATTTGCGAGCGAAGCTATCCAAGCAGACAATATGGTTATTCCAATCTCGCTTCTACGATAAATCGCAAGCTGATTGCATTGCTTTACAACAAAGCAGACAAAATCAGTGCAAATTCTCCGCAGAATCTCGCGGACTTAGTAGAAAATTTTGGAATCACGCGAGACAAAATCACCTTACTTTTAAACTTCTTTGATTTAAATAAAATCAATGCACAAAGTCGCGAGGATTCTGCATTAAAGGAACAAATTTTGGCAAGCAAGGCGCGCGGAAAATTCGCTTTTGTCAGTATTGGACGCCTAGATGGCGGCAAAAATCATCGCTTGCTTATAGAGTGTATGCAAGATTTTAAAGACAAGGCGGATTTGTTTATTCTAGGCGAAGGAGAGAAAAGAGGCGAGTTAGAGGCGCAGATTCTAAACTTGGGTTTAGAATCTTGTGTGCATTTGCTTGGACGCACTCCAAATCCTTACGCACCTTTGAGTGTTGCGGACTGCTTCGTCTTTGCCTCCAATCACGAGGGCTTTCCTAATGTGCTTGTAGAATCCCTCGCACTTGGGATTCCACTTCTTACGACGAATTGTGCGCCCAAAGAGATTTTAGAGCCACTAGGCGAGTTTATAGATAGCCAAAAACATTGTGAAGTCTGCAAGGGAGGCATTCTTGTCCCTCTTAATGACAAAGAGGCTTTTAGCGAGGCTATGCGCTTTATTTATGCGCAACCCCATTTTTTCTCTTTAGAGATTCTCCAGTCTCAAGCGCGTAAATTTGCCATAGAATCACAACTACCGCGTTATAAGCAATGGGTTTTTGAATAAGGAAACACAATGGAATCCTATGGATACGCTACCGAGCTAGAATATGTAGATGACTTTATTCCTGCGCTTAATCCTCTATGGATAGATTTTTCTTTGACTTTAGCGGGGGTGGAATGTCCAAAACCGCAAGGAAAATTCCGCTATCTTGAGCTAGGATTTGGGTTGGGAAACAGCTTTACACTTCACGCAAGTTGCAGTGAGGGAGAGTTTATGGGGAATGATTTTATTCCTGCACATTGCCAACACGCGCAAGAATTTATTACCGCTTCACAAAGTTGCGCGCAAGTATATGAAGAGGACTTTTTGGAGTTTTACAAGCGATTATTGCAAGAGAATCGTAAGTTTGATTATATTATTTTACACGGCGTTTGGAGCTGGGTGTCGCGAGAAAATCAAGAGGTTATTTTAAAAATTATTAACTATTGTTTAGATTGGGGGGGGGTCGTTTATGTAAGTTACAATGTTTTTCCGGGTTGGGAGGGGAAATATTCCTTGCGACACTTGCTAAAAATCTATGAAAGCAATGCAAGTGGCAATCAAAAAGAAAGAATCCAACAAACGATTTCTTGGGCAAAAGATTTTTTTGCTTCCTCCTCGCTTTATGCACAGCAAAATCCTCGCATACAAGAGATTTATCAAGAATTGCAAACAAGAGAAATCAATTATTTATGCCACGAGTTTTTTAACAAAGATTGGCATTGCTTGTTTTTTAGCCAAATGGCAGAATCTATGCGCCAAATATCGTGTGAATTTAGCACAAGCGCGAAGCTAATGTGGCATTTTGACCCGCAAACCTTTAGCACACAGCAACAAGCATTATTGGCAAAGGCTGGGGATTCTATCTTACAAGAACAACTTAAAGATTATTGGATTAACGAATCCTTTAGAATGGATTGCTTTGTGCGAGGCAAAAGGAATCTGACGCAGCAGGAGCGCACAAAGCGACTTTTGCAAACTCCTTTTGTGCTGTTAAAATCTCCCTTTGGATTCCAAAATCCTCCTGAAGCACCACTAGAATTTCAAGCCCTCTGTCAAAAAATTTTAGATTTTTTTGCCAAAGATTCTTACCAACCAAAAACTCTGCAAAGTCTTGTGCAAAACTTTGGACTTGAAATGGAGTTTTTGTTGCCTATTGTTTGTGCGATGATGACGCAAGGATTCTTACACCCCGCACAAGCATACTCATACAGAATCTCAACACAAGCAAAATCCCATAATCAAGTGCTTTTCTCGCAAAAGCCTAAAAATGTGGGGCTTTTTCTCGCCTCTGCAAGCATTGGTGGGGGAATTTTTTTAGACGCGATAACTTGGAATTGCCTAAAAGGTTATATTCAAGGAAACTGCAACAAAGAATCGCTAGCAGAATTTGTAAGGTGCGAGATTCCAAATTTACCCAAAGAATCTTTGGAAAATTTGGTGGAACGATTCTTAAGAGAGATTCTGCTTTATCAAGTGTTGGGAATTTTGGATTAAAGAGAAATGGATATGAGTTTATGGAGGAATGAATGTTAAATGTTATTTTTGATATGGATGGGACATTGCTAGATAGTGAAAATGCGATTTATGAAGCCATTAATGCAATTAGGGCGGATAGGAATCTCCCTGCACTTCCGCAAGAAACGATGCAGCGTGCAATTCATACGCCAAATCTTAATTGCGCAGAAATCTTTTATGGTATTGAGAATTTTCCACATAAAAGCTACAAAGTTGGCTTTGAATCTTATTTTAGCAAGTATTACGAGCAAGGCGCAGTTTTGTTTGAGGGGGTGCACGAAATGCTGCAAGCTTGCAAAAAAAGAAATTACTTTCTAGCCCTTGCTTCCAATGCTCCACAACAAGGGTTAAAGCCGATTTTACAAAGGCATAAAATAAATCAGTATTTTGATTCTATCCTCGGCACAAACGATACAATAGAATCCAAACCCAATCCGATGATGATTTATCTTATTTTGCGAAATGCTCCCTTTGCCAAGTCCGTATTTGTTGGGAATTGCCTCAAAGACGAGGGAGCAGCAAAAAATGCAAAGATTCCTTATCTGCAAGCCAAATGGGGAGCAAATGCGCTAAAAGATAATGAATTTGCTAGTGCAGAAGAATTGCTAGAGAAATTGAAAGAATACGAGGATTGAAGCTTTTATCTTTTTTATGCTTTCCCCCTTGACAGACACCAAGTGTAATGCTTTATAATTACAGAATCTCTTTATAATCAAGGATTGAAGTTGCACGCACTTATCTACAAACTCTTTAGCCTTAAAGACGGAGAATTTAAGATTCTAGCTCTTTCTTGTGGGTTTATCTTTATGCTCTTTAGCTCCTATGCGATTCTGCGCCCTATGCGCGATGCTTTAGGGCTAGAGGGAGGACAGAAGGAGCTAAAATGGCTCTTTTTGGCGACTTTTATCGCTTGTATCCTTGCGTCCTTGCTCCTAATGTGGCTTAGCACTAAAATCAAGCGGCGATTCTACGCCGATTGCGTCTTTATCTTTTTTGCGCTCAATCTGCTGATTTTTTATGCGTTAATGCAAGTTTTTACACCCCATACTCCTGAATTTATTTGGCTTTCTCGCATATTTTATGTGTGGATTAGCGTCTTTAATCTCTTTGCTTTCTCCTCTGCGTGGAGCTTGCTTGCTGATGTATTTAGCAAGGAGGCAAGCACGAGACTTTTTGGCATTATCTCCGCAGGAGCAAGTCTTGGGAGTATTGCAGGGGCAGCTAGCACAAGAATTTTAGTGGCAAATTTTGGTGTGGCAAATCTCGTATTTCTCTCCATCACTTTGCTTGTTGTGGGTATTGTGCTAAAGAACCTCATTTTACGCGAGTTAAAACACTTTGAAAATACGGAATCGTTGGAGAGATTCAATCAAGTGATTGGCTCAAAGAATCCTTTTATCGGCTTCAAGCTCATCATCGCTTCCAAATATCTGCTTGCACTCTGTGCCTTTATCCTTTTGCTCACAAGCGTTTCTACCTTTTTGTATATGGAACAAGCAAGAATCGTGCGTGAGATTTTCCCCACGCGTGAGGCAAGAATCGCAGCATTTGCAAACATTGACCTTATCGTGCAAATTTCAGCCCTATTTATCCAAATCTTTTTAACCGCAAAAATCGCGAAGTTTTTAGGCATTACTTACCTTTTAAGCACACTTGGCTTTGTCATTGCGCTAGGATTCATCGTCCTTAGCTTCACGCACCCCGCGTTTTTGCCTTTGGCAATCTTGATGAGTATCCGCCGCGTAGGCGAATACGCGCTTGTAAAGCCCGGACGCGAAATGCTCTTTGTGCCACTGGACGCGGATTCTAAATACAAAGTCAAAAACTTCCTTGACGCGGTTGTGTATCGTGGAGGAGATGCTCTCTCGGCTCAAGCAGAAAGTCTGCTTGCAAGCGTAGGAATTGTGTGCGTGCTTTTGTGCGGTGCTGCGATTTCTTTTGTTTGGGGCATATTGGGCGTATTTTTGGGAAAAAATTATGAAAAAAATACCAATCAGGATTCTTTGCAATAAATTCACATTTGCCTCACGCTTTTATGCTAGAATGTTGCGATTAAAAGTAAAGAATTATTATGGAATCCTAAGGAAAATTGATGTTTTCAAAGTTTTTTATCAACCGCCCCGCATTCTCCGCAGTAATTTCTATTATCATCGTCATTGCTGGGCTTTTATGTCTTTTTAATCTCCCCATAGAACAATACCCCAAGCTTGTCCCAACACAAGTTGTTGTGAGTGCAAACTATCCTGGAGCGAGCGCAGAAACGATTTCTACTAATGTAGCAAGTATTTTAGAAAATAGTATTAATGGCGTGGAGGATATGATTTATATTCAAACTTCCGCTACCTCAAGCGGCACAATGAACCTTAGCGTTTTTTTTAATAATAGTGCTAACCCCGATATGGCAGTCGTAAATGTCAATAATCGTGTGCAAGCGGTTCTTAGCCAGCTCCCTAGTGAGGTGCAGAGACTTGGCGTAACCGTGCGCAAACGTTCCACTGCTGTGATTGGAATGTATCATATTTATTCGGATAATCCCAACCATTCACAGCTTGATATAGCAAATTACGCACTCTTAAATGTTGTAGATGAACTCAAACGCATTAATGGAATCGGGGATGTGGATTTATGGGGACGCTCGGATTATGCAATGCGTATATGGCTACTGCCTGATAAATTAAATTTTTTTAATCTTGCGCCTTTGGAAGTGATTGATAAAATTCAAGAGCAAAACTCTCAATTTGCTCCGGGCAAGCTAGGGGTAGAGCCTATCAAAAAGAGTGAATTTGCTTACACTATCGTAACAAAAGGATTATTTTCTAACACAGAAGAATTTGAAAATATTATTCTTAAAGCAAATTCTGATGGTTCTGTGCTACGACTAAAAGATGTCGCAAGGGTGGAGCTTGGAGCACAAGAATACTTAACTTCCTATTTTTACAATTCTACTCCCTCCGTTCCGATTCGTATTACATTACAACCGGGTGCGAATATTCTTGATGTGGCAAACAATGTTCAAAAAACAATGGAACGATTATCGCAAAAATTTCCCGAAGGAATTAAGTATTCTAATCCCTTTCGCCCCACAGAATTTATCGTGCAATCTATGAAAGAAGTTGTAAAAACCTTTTTTGAAGCCATTGTTCTTGTTGTCTTTATTATTTATCTTTTTTTGGGAAATTGGCGCGCAACAATTATTCCTTGCATTGCGATTCCAGTATCGCTGATTGGCACTTTTATCGGATTATATCTTTTTGGCTTTACGATTAATCTCCTTACGCTTTTTGGGTTAATTCTTGCGATTGGAATCGTGGTAGATGATGCAATTATTGTTATAGAAAATGTAGAACGCATTATGCACCAAGAGCATTTAAATGCCAAGGAAGCCACGATTCAATCTATGCAAGAAATTACTACTCCCGTCATTGCAATTGTCTTGGTTTTAAGCGCAGTCTTTATCCCTGTTGCTTTTATGGGAGGATTTAGCGGGGAAATCTACCGACAATTTGCAATCACCATTGTAATTTCTGTCGTAATTTCAGGTTGTGTTGCCCTAACCCTCACACCAAGTCTCTGCGCAATGTATCTTAAGCCAACAAAAACAAAACCTTTTTATTTTATTACCAAATTTGACGAACTTTTTGAGAAGCTTACATTTAAATTTTCTCAACAAGTGGCAAAAGTTCTTAAAAGAGGGCTACTTTTCCTTTGTCTATTAGTTGTAATGCTCTTTGTAACTTATGACCTCTTCCAAAGAACACCGCATTCACTCGTCCCAGCAGAGGATATGGGAATCGTCAATATTCATACGATTCTACCCGATGGAGCGGCACTCTCACGCACGACACAAGTGCAAAAAGACTTGATTGCTACTTTGGAAAAAAATCCTCTTGTAGCCGAAATGACAACTATTGTTGGGTATAGCTTCCTCGCAGGAGGCTTCAAAAGCAGTGATGGCGTAGGATTTTATAGACTCATTGATTGGAATGAGCGCAAAGACAAAAATAAAAGCGATAGAGCCTTTATTGCAAACATTCAAAAAGAAATGCAAAAATATCCAAATGCGCGCTTTATTGCCACGCAAGCACCAACCATTATTGGGCTTGATTCCAGCGGTGTAAATATTTATGTGCAAAGCAAGGAGGGCGGAAGCCTAGAGGACCTCAAAAAATACACCGATTTAATGGTGCAAGAGGCTTTAAAGCGCAAAGAGATTCGCAATGCCTTTACGAGTATTGCCGTTAATACCCCTCAAGTTTCAGTATATTTGGATAGAGAAAAGGCAGCTGCGCTTAATGTCAATATTTATGATATTTTCCGCACAATGCAGGTAACTTTTGGAAGCTACTATATTAACAATTTTGAGCTTTTTAATCGCACATTCCGCGTTATTGCGCAATCTGAACAAGATTATCGGCAATCTCCAGAAGATTTAAGCAGTGTTTTTGTCAAATCTAGGGATGGCAATTTTATCCCTTTAAGCACGCTTTTAAGCTTCCAATACACAACAGGTGCAGAAATCGTCAATCGCTTTAATCTTTTTCCTGCGGCTCAATTAATCGGTTATTCCAATGAGGGCTACTCTAGCGGGGATACAATAGCGGCGATAGAGGAAATTGCCGCAGAGATTCTACCACAAGGCTACGATATTGCTTATGCTGGTTCGACCTATCAAGAAAAAGCAAGTCAATCTAGTGGCGCAACCGCTTTTATTTTTGGGCTTGTTTTTGTGTTTTTGATTCTTGTTGCACAATATGAACGTTGGTTAATGCCCTTATGCGTCCTTAGTGCTGTGCCTTTCGCGCTTTTTGGAGCGATTCTTGCAACCTTTTTGCGAGGATTAGAAAACGATATTTACTTTCAAGTTGGATTGCTCGTTCTCATTGCGCTTGCGGCAAAAAATGCGATTTTAATTGTGGAATTTGCTATGCAACTTAGAGAACACGAGGGTAAAAGCATTGTAGAAGCTGCTATTGGCGCGGCAAGATTGCGATTCCGTCCAATTGTTATGACCTCACTTGCTTTTAGTATGGGGGTTTTACCTTTGGCGGTAAGCAGTGGAGCGGGAGCATTAAGCCGACATTCTATTGCTACAGGTGTGCTTGGTGGAATGCTTGCCGCAACCTTTTTGGCGGTGTTTTTTATCCCATTATTCTATATGTATCTTGCAACTTTTAGCGAATGGATACAGAAAAAATATAAAAGTAATTAATAAAATTAATATTTTAATCAATATTATTTATTATTTTAATTTTAACTATATGATTTTTTTATGATTTTTGCGTGCGGTGAGATTTTACTCAAACCGCACAAACAGGAGTTTTGCTGTGATTACTTACGAGTTTTGCCTGAAATAATGAATCGTAGGGCATTAAGTTTGATGAATCCCTCTGCATCGCTTTGATTATAGACAGAA
Source organism: Helicobacter sp. (assembly GCF_029067145.1). Classification (GTDB taxonomy): domain Bacteria; phylum Campylobacterota; class Campylobacteria; order Campylobacterales; family Helicobacteraceae; genus Helicobacter_D. Next base: position 18,031 of record NZ_JAIEFA010000039.1, read on the forward strand.
TCCTCTTCAAAAGTGCTATATGCTGCATTAAAAAGTGAATTTTTGGATTCTCTCCCTAGCACAATCACATTGCCTTTATAAAGCTCCAATCGCACGATACCCTCAACTTTTTGCTGTGTTTTATCAATTAAAGCCTGCAAAGCCTCGCGCTCTGGACTAAACCAATAACCATTATAAATTAAGCTAGCATATTTTGGCATTATTTCATCTTTTAAGTGCGTCTCTTCTCTATCAAGGCAAAGCGATTCTATTGCACGATGAGCTTTGAGATAAATTGTTCCTCCCGGAGTTTCATAACAACCGCGTGATTTCATTCCCACATAACGATTTTCTACCAAATCCAAACGCCCGATTCCATGACGACAACCTAATTCATTCAATTTAGCCCAAAAATTTGCTGGGCTTAACTTTTCTCCATTGATTGCGATTCCATCACCATTTTTAAACTCAATGCTAATCACTTCTGATTCATTGGGTGCGTCTTTAGGAGAAACGCTCCAACGCCACATATCTTCTTCGGGAGCAACATTTGGATTTTCTAAAATCTGTCCCTCATAACTAATGTGAAGCAAATTTGCGTCCATAGAATAAGGGGATTTATTTGCCTTTTTTTCAATTTGAATCCCTGAGGATTCTGCGTATTCTAACAATTTTTCACGACTATTTAAATCCCATTCTCTCCAAGGAGCAATGACTTTAATATCCGGATTTAGAGCATATGCACCGATTTCAAAACGCACTTGGTCATTACCTTTGCCTGTTGCTCCGTGTGAGATTGCGTCTGCACCAACTTGTTTTGCAATCTCTACCAAATGTTTTGCAATCAAAGGACGTGCAATGCTTGTTCCTAGCAAATATTCACCCTCATAAATAGAATTTGCGCGAAACATTGGGAAAACAAAATCTCGGATAAACTCTTCGCGCAAATCTTTAATAAAAATATTTTCGGGCTTGATTCCTAGTTTTTGTGCCTTAGCTCGTGCAGGTTCTACCTCCTCACCTTGTCCAATATCCGCCGTAAAAGTTACAACCTCACAATGATAATTATCTCCGAGCCATTTTAGAATCACACTTGTATCCAAACCGCCACTATAAGCAAGCACGACTTTTTTGATATTTTTCTTACTCATTCTTACTCCTTAAAAATTTTGTGATATTATAGCAACAATTTAATATTCTTTTGGCTACAATTTTGTAAATTTTAAGGATAAAATATGCGTATAGATAAGTTTCTGAATGCAGTGAATATCACAAAAAAACGCTCCACTGCACAAGATATGCTCACAAGTGGTGTTGTCAAAATTGATGGAGCTATCATAAAAGCAAGTCGTAATATAAAAATAGGCGATGTTATTGAAATAGACTATTTGGAAAAGCCGCGATTCTATCAAGTTCTTCAAATCCCGGAACAAAAAACGATTAAAAAAAACGAATCGCATTTATACTACAAAGAAATGCAGAGATAAGATAATGATTTATTGTGCGGGTAAAATGGAGGCTTTTTCTTTTGCTAAAAGCATTGGTGTAGGGTTAATAGAATCCGCAATCAATTTGACGCGCTCTATTTTATATGATAGACCGGAGGAAATTATTTTTATTGGCACTTGTGGTGCTTATATGGATTCCATTCCTTTACTTGAAGTGTTTGAAACACAAAGTGCTGCAAATATAGAATTATCTTTTTTACAAAAACAATGTTACACGCCTTTAAATAATTTTTTGACAAATGTTTCATGTGAAACAACACCAAAAGATTCTAATAATATTTTGTCACAAAATTTAAAAATCGTTAATTCCAGTAATTATATTACGACGGATTCCGCACTTGCTAAACACTTTGTGAAGCTTGGAATTTTTTATGAGAATATGGAATTTTTTAGTATTTTACAAGTTGCAAAGGCATTTGAACTTCCCGTGCTTGGAATCTTTTGCGTTACAAATCATACGCATTTGGAAGCACAAAAAGAATTTTTTGCCAATCACAAAGCAGCAATGGAAAAGCTAGAATCCTACATCTATTCCAAATCAAAGAATCTTAATCAATGAGCAAAGATAAAATGAAAATATTGACACAGACAAGCAAGCAGAATATCTTTGATTTGACTTTGGAAGAATTAGGTGTCAATTTAGAACAAGCGGGATTCCAAAAATTTCGTGCAAAGCAGATTTATCATTGGCTTTATGTGCATTATGAAACCAACTTTGACGCAATGAATAATCTGCCAAAAGATTTAAAATCCTATTTAAATGAATATTTTACTAGTCAAAATATCAATATAAACAAAAAAGAACAAAGCCGAGACGGAAGTATAAAATACCTATTTGCAACACAAGACAATCTAACTTATGAAGCGGTATTTTTAAAAATGAAAGAAGACAAATTCACTCTTTGTCTTTCTTCACAAATTGGTTGCAAAGTTGGTTGCAGTTTTTGCCTAACTGCGAAAGGAGGCTTTGTGCGAAATTTGACAGCTGGAGAAATTGTTTATCAAGTTGTTGCAATCAAAAAAGACCAAAATTTACCAAATAACAAAGCAATCAATATTGTATATATGGGTATGGGAGAACCACTAGATAATCTAACAAATGTTACGCAATGTATCCATATTTTAAGTGAATTAGACGGCTTAAATATTTCTGTGCGTAGGCAAACAATTTCTACAAGCGGAATCGCTCCCAAAATCAAAAAACTAGGTATGCTTAATCTAGGAGTGCAGCTTGCAATCTCTCTACACGCAGTAAGTGATGAGCTGCGCACACAACTAATGCCTATCAACAAAGCCTATAATATCCAAGCAATTATTGATGAAATAGCAGCTTTTCCGATAAATAGTCGCAAACGCATAATGTTTGAATATCTAATGATAGACGGAATAAACGATGATTTAGAAAGTGCAAAAAAACTTGTTACACTTTTGAACAAAATCAAGGCAAAAGTTAATCTAATCTATTTCAATCCCCACGAAGGCAGTCCCTACCAAAGACCACAACAAGAAAAAGTAGAAGCATTCCGAGAATTTTTACTTAAAAAAGGTTTATTTTGTAGCATTAGAGAATCCAAAGGCTTAGACATTAGTGCTGCGTGCGGACAACTAAGAGAACGCGAAATCAATCAAAAAGGAAAAATATGAGCCTATTAGACATTATAATGATTGTATTTTTGGTTATTGTATTTATCGTAGGAATGGGAGCATTTCTATATTATGCTTACAAAAAATAATCTTATTGTTGATAAAATTTTGATTTAAATCCTCAACGAAACCAATAAAATACTTTCAAAAGTAAAATCAAAAGCAACACTAAAAATAAAGAAAAAGAAAGTACCATTTCTAAATCCTTTATAAGTAATTTTACAATTATAACATTTTCTCTACCACGGATTCTAAATATAAAAATAATTATAATAAAAAAATTTATTAAAATATCTATTATATCAAGCCAATGAGTTCCACTTGGCAAAGTATCTGCTAAGGAAAAATGCAATATAATCACGAATCTTACATTTCACTTAAAAAGAGGAAACAATGGCATTAAAAGTTTATTACGACAAAGACTGCGATTTAGGACTTATCAAAAAGAAAAAAGTTGCAATTATTGGCTTTGGCTCTCAAGGACACGCACACGCAGAAAACTTGCGCGATTCCGGTGTAGAAGTAGCAATCGGACTTTATAAAGGTGGCAAAAGCTGGGCAAAAGCGGAAGCCAAAAACTTTAAAGTATTAGAAGTAAGCGAAGCAACAAAATGGGCAGACTTAGTAATGATTCTAATCCCTGATGAATTGCAAGCCGATGTATTCACGCGCGATATTGAACCAAATTTAAATGAGGACCAAATTATTGCATTTGGGCACGGATTTAATGTGCATTTCGGACAAATCAAAGCACCAAAAGGTGTAGGCGTGATTATGGTTGCACCCAAAGCTCCCGGACATACCGTGCGCAGTGAGTTTGTCAAAGGTGGTGGAATCCCTGATTTGATTGCAGTAGAACAAGATACAAGCAAAGGCGACGCAAAAGCCATTGCATTAAGCTATGCAAGCGCAATCGGTGGCGGACGCAGTGGAATCATTGAAACAACTTTCAAAGACGAAACGGAAACCGACCTATTTGGCGAACAAGCTGTGCTTTGTGGTGGCGTCTCTAGCTTGGTAAAAGCTGGATTTGAAACACTTGTTGAAGCTGGTTATCCTGAAGAAATGGCATATTTTGAATGCTTGCACGAGTTAAAACTTATCGTGGATTTAATCTACCAAGGTGGTTTGGCAGATATGCGCTATTCTATCTCCAACACAGCGGAATATGGCGATATGATAAGCGGACCACGCGTCATCAACGAAGAATCCAAAAAGGCAATGCGTGCGATTTTGAAAGACATTCAGGGAGGTAAATTTGCAAAAGACTTTATCCTAGAACGCAAAGCAGGTTATGCAAGAATGAATGCGGAACGCAAAAATTTAGCAAATCACCCAATTGAAAAAGTCGGTACAAGACTTCGTGAAATGATGCCTTGGATTTCTGCGGGCAAACTTGTAGATAAAAGCAAAAACTAACCAATGACTTTTTATGTTTGCAACTTTTTGCAAACATAAATTTATGCCACAGAATCTTTACAATCTCGCTCTTAACGCTTGATAAGATTTATCATTGCACTAAGGATTTAAAATTGTTTTTCAATAAAAAATCTTTTCTAAAATCCGAAATCGCTAGACTCGCAAACGAGGGTTTGATTAACAGAACACAAGAAAGAGAGATTCTAAATTTTTATTCTCTTGATAAAGGTTCAGATTTTCCTTTTCTAGTCGTCTTTGCCTTTATCTTTATAGGGCTTTCTATCCTCACGCTTGTTGCTTATAATTGGCAAGAGATTCCGAATCTTTTAAAAACCTTTTTACTTCTCACCACACTTTTTGCCACGCATTTGGGAATATTTTACTCCAAAAACCCCTTATTTAAGCAGAGTTTTGGAATCCTAAGTGGGTTTGCCTTACTTGCAAATATTGCTCTACTTTCACAAATTTATCATCTAGGGGAGGATACTGCTTTAGCCTTTTTAAGTGTGGGCTGTGTCGTATTGGTGTTGGCTTTTGCCCTCAAGTCCTCTGCCATTTTTCTTGTGGGCTATTTATTCACTAGTGTATGGTATTTTTTAAATCTTGTGGAATACTATCACTCTATGAGCTTATTTATTTGTATTATTGCGCTTGGAATTATCGTGCAGAGTGGAATCCTTTTTCCCATCTCCTTAAATGCAAAAAAGATTCTTGCTTTGCCTAATTTTATATTTCTTGGTTTGTATCTGTGCAAGATTCAGGAAGAGAGCTTAAACCTATCCGCTTTTGCATGGCTTTCTCTCATCATTTTAGGCTTTCATTTCAAGCCCTACAAAATTTATGCTTATTTTGCTTTGGCTTTAATCCTTGTTGTCTCAAGCTATTATCCTTTAGGGGATTCATTTTTGTCTCTCTCCTTTTCTTTACCTATTTTGCTTGTCGTATTAGGCGTTGTGAATCTATATTTTAAACACTATCCTTTAGGGATTCTCATCATCGGTTTTGCTCTGATGGATTTTTATTCCCATTTATACTCCCTAGATACAATAATTCACAAAGGGTTGTATTCCTTTTTAACACTTCTTTTAGGCATTCACCTCATCAAAGAAAACCATACAATCTCAGGATTGTTTGTTTTGTGCTTGTTGGCGTTGGTGCGCTATTTGGATTTGTTGGGGGATTATATCGGCGCAAGTCTTATATTTTTGTGCTTTGGACTAGGATTGCTTTTGTTTGCAAGGAGCAAAAATGCTTAAAGTAAAATGGCTTTTAATTGCGTGTGGATTACAATTTGCTTTGATTGGCACAATGTTTATCAATGCTTATTTGCCAATCTATTTCGGCACAGAAGTGAAAGTCATTGCCAAAGGATACGACCCTAGAGATTTACTTGCAGGGAATTTTGTGTGGCTAGATTATGGGGTATCTATGTATGCAGAGATTCCATTCAATGCAGAGGTTTTCGTATGTCTTGAAAAAGCAGATAAAAGAAATTTTATCTTTAAAGAGATTCTAACTAAACCACCCAAAAATCAACTTTATATCAAAACAAAAGCTCCGAAAAGCGAATTTTCGAGTCTTTCTTTAGGAGGCATAGAAAAATATTTCACCACAAAAGACAAGGCGCAAGAAATGCAAAGCCTCCTTGCCAAGCCTAACAATCAAGCAATTGTAACCTTGAAAATCTTTAGAGGCAAGGCAAGGATTGTGGATTTAAAGGTGGAATCTCATCAATAATTAACAAATGATAAGAAATTATTGTATCACCACAGCAGCAAGGACATTAAAGGGATTGCACTCCGCTTCTCCCTCCCAATTACCAAAAGGGCGCATATCTAGCACGCTAAGGAGTAAGCCCATATTGTTTTTAAGCTTATCTGCTAAGAGTTTTTCTAAATGCTTCGGTGCAGATTCCAAATCCGCTTCCTCTGGTTTAAAGTTAGGGCGATAAACGATTGGAATCTGAAAAAGAGCGACTTTAAACACTGCGCCCTTTGTGCTTTTGGTGTCCTCTTTATCCACTCCTGCGCTTTTAAGTCTTTTGATTTGACTAAAAGCTTCCTCTATGAGAGAATTACACGCTCCACTAAACTCCCAAACATTTTTACCGATATTTAACCATAGTTTTTTGGATTCCATATAGGCTTCAAATTTGAAATTTTTTCTGCACACCAAAAATCTACAAGCCCATTTTTTATCTCCTAACTCTCCTTTGTTTTTTGTTTTATACTTTATAGGATTCTCACTAAACACATAAGGAGTCAAAGAATGCAGCGCATAAGCATTTTTCTCCTCAAACATCATCGGAAAAATCCCCAAGCCCTTTTGTGCTTTGAGATTTACCGCAAATGCCTGTTCGCAAAACTCCACAAAAAAGGACTTAAATAGCCTCCCATTTGGAAAACTATCGGATTTATAATAAGAATCCAATAGTTGAATCTTTGCTTTTTTGGTAATTCATACGACATTATTACTCCTTATTGGTTGATTTTTGTAAATTTTAGGAATTTACTATATTTTGAAATGATTTAAAACAAAAGATAGAAATCTGCTTTGTTTTAAGCTATAATCTTAGCTTAATTTTTTCTAAAGGAATTAAGATGACTTTTAATCAGTCGGTTAAATTTTGCTTCACCAAAGGATTCCTTAACATACAAGGCAGAGCAAGTCGGAGCGAATATTGGTGGTTTGTTTTGTATTATATTTGCTTGAGTTTAGCCACCCTCAATCCTTGATGCCCTTATGCTTCAAGGACAAGGAATTATACCTATTCTTATGTTCTTATTGTTTGTGATTCCAGTTACCACGGTGGCAATCCGCAGACTTCACGATTTAGACCGCTCTGGTTGGTGATATTTGATTAGTTTTGTTCCTTTAATAGGTGGAATTATTTTGCTTGTTTGGTTTGTTTCTAAAGGAACGGCTGGGAGAAATCACTTCGGAGAAGTCCCACAATAAGCCAACTAATGCACTATTGCAAGATTTGATTTATCAGTTGCAGCAATCCATAAACCAAAAGTAGATTCTACAATAGAATCTGCACTGGTGAGATTCCACAAATTATAGATTGTTTTGCCCGCTTGCGCTTTCTTGCAATGGCGCGACAGGAAATACAATCACAAGAAAAAACAACACAATAATTTTATATTTCTTTTTATTATTTAGATTTAAGCTTATATTAATTTAATAATAATCGTCGTAAAATAACTTTTTGCTTTTTCAAACGCAAACAATTTCAAGGAAAAATTATGCGAAACATTATATTGCTTCTTGTTTTTGGTATTTTAGGGTATTTATTCTATGAGTCTAGTTCTTTTTTGGGCGCAAGTTCTGGAATCGCAATTTTCTTATTTGGAGTAATGTGTCTCAAAAATGGATTTAGTAACTTTAGCACTTTTATTGAAAGAGTGCTAAAAAAATGGGCAAATACTGCCTCAAAAAGCCTGATTTTTGGTGCAATCTCCACAATGATTATGCAAAGCAGCGGGCTTGTTTCCGTGCTTGCTATTTCCTTTCTCTCTGCAGGATTTATTACATTAGGGCAGGGAATTGGGATTATCTTTGGTGCAAATCTTGGCACGACGATTGTCGCTTGGGTGATTGCGATTGCTGGGGTGAAATTTGACATCTCCTCTATTACTATGCCTTTGCTTGTTTTTGGCGTGATTCTAAACTTCCAAAGCTCCAAAACCGCAAGGGCATTTGGCTCTATCCTGTGTGGAATCGGTTTTTTCTTTTTGGGTATTTCGCTTGTCAAAAGCGGCTTTAATGACTTAAAAGACATTATAGATATTGCGCAATATGGGCAAATGCCGGGCATTATGGGAGTAGCACTTTTCGTGCTTGTGGGCATTATTCTCACCGTGGTAATGCAAAGCTCCAATGCAAGTTTGCTCGTAGCCATTACGATTCTAGCAGCTGGACAAATGAGCTATGAAAATGCACTTGGTTTTGCGATTGGTTCAAATATAGGTAGCACGGTAATGGCAATCATCGGCTCTATTGGCACAACAATTGCAGGCAAGCGACTTGCGGCAGCCCATTTGCTTTTTAATAGCGTAACTGCACTTGTGGCGGTAATTTTCTTGCATCAAATGATTTTTGTGGTGCGGTTCTTTTGTAATGAAGTTGGAATCGCAAGCAATGATTACATCTTGCAACTCACCGCATTCCACACATTGTTTAATCTCGTCGGCATTGCGCTGATGATGCCTTTTATCGGCAAAATGGTGCAATTCCTTGAAAAAGTCATCGTAGATAAAAAAGCGAAAGAATACGAGCCAATTTACCTAAACGATTCTATTGTAGAATACCCGGACACCGCGATTGAAGCCTTGCGCAACGAAATGGAACATCTCTATGATAACTGCTTCTTAGTTCTTACCTATGCGCTTGGATTTACACGCAAAGAAATTCATTCCAATACGCCTTTCCGCGAAATTATTGCAAAGAAAAAGCTTTATCGGCGTGATGTAGATTTTGATAATTTTTATCAAAAAAATATCAAATATTTGTTTGATAAAATGTTTGACTTTGCGACGATTGCACAAACTCATATCCACGACAAAGAACAGATGAATGAGATTGTCCATATCAAAAATGCTGCGCGTCGCGCGGTAGAATCCGTCCATCAACTCAAAATGCTTTATCGCAACCTAAAAAGTGCGACACAAACTTCTAATGGTGCGCTAATGGAGCTTTATAATGAAATACGCATTGATTTAGCCGAACTTTTACGCAGTATTGAGAATCTTGAAAAAAGCTCTGATGAAAATATTCAATTAATCCTTGCGAGCATTCGCAAGGTTTCTCAGCAATTAGACCAAACCGATGACAATGCAATCAATAAGGTAGAAAAACTGATTCTTGATAATAAAATCCATGCGACAAATGTTTCCTCTATTTTAAACGACATTGACACCGCAAACAAAATCAGCAAAGACTTACTAGTGATGACACAGCATCTTTACACTGAACAATACGCACCTATAAATTAATCTTGTTGGAATCTCTCGCGATTCCACCTTTGCGGCAAGCTCAAGCAAACATTGCCTTATACTTGTAAAAGCTACTACAAGACTTTAAATATTTTTAATTTTATCAGAATATTTCAAGCGATATTTTTTGATATTTTCTTGCGCTACCTTCTGCATATCTGCCACCTTGTCAAATTCATCTAAAATTTCTTTACCAAGCAAGGTTTCAATCGCATCTTCGCGCGTTACGACTCCATAAAATTGCCCATATCTATCTTGCACGACAAAGAGCTGTTCTTTTTGGGCGATAAAAAGATTCAACAATTTTAACACGGAAACATTAAAGGACACAACATATACTGGACGCATTAAATCACCAATTGTTTGTTGATTGACATTTTCTTGTGCTTTATTTAATCCCACCTCTAAAATATCCTGTGTATGCACAATACCAATTACAGAATCCACATTTTCTCCATAGACAGGAATCCGCGAATAGTTATAAATATCTTGCGTATTTAATGCCTTTTGTATTGTGTCGCTATAACACAACGAAACCACTACACTGCGAGGCGTTAAAATGTCAATAGCTTGATAATTTTTCAGCTTTAAGAGATTCTCTATAATAAATTCCTCGCGCATAGAAATTGAGCCGCTTTGATGCCCGATTTGACTTGCCGCTAGAATCTCATCGCGCCCAATAAATAAACTTGAGCTTGTTTTGACAAAACGCGTAATCAGCTTTGCCACAATCACAAAAGGAAAGACAATTTTCAAAAGATAATGAATACTTAGGGTTACATAAGGTGCTAAAATCTTCCAATAAGTCGCACCAATTGTTTTGGGCAGAATTTCAGAGAAATAAATCAGTACGATAGTTAAAATGCTCGCTCCCAATGCCTGATAGTTCAATCCATAAAGGCTTGCGACTTGGATTCCGACACCTGTCGCTGCCGCAGTTGTTGCAAAGGTATTTAATACTAAAATCGCTCCCTCTGCATCATCTACATTTTCTTTAAGATGTTTCAGATAACCACCTACTTTTGGGTTTTGTTTTTCAAAACTTGCGACAAAAGAGGGGGTGATAGATAAAAAAACAGATTCCATAATAGAGCACAAAAAAGTAAAAACAATCGCAATTAAACAATAGACAATTAAAAGAATCATACAATCTCCTAACGATGTTGCAAATTACCAACACCAAGTGCGGCATTAATCACATCTTCTAATGCGACAACGCCAACGACATTTTGCTCACTATCCACAACCAAAAACAAATGCTCTTTCTGCAAAATAAATTTTTCTAGCAAATCTAACAGCCCCATTTCAGATTCTACTTTTGTAATATTCTTTGCAATGCTTTTGAGCGCCTCTTGACCCCTTTTCTCAAGGCTAGCGTGTAAAATACTCTTTTTAAAAACAATGGAGTGGATTTGGTCTATTGTATCGGCATACAAAGGAATCCTAGAATATTGATGAACATTAGGAATATTCAAAGATTCATCTATGCTCATCCCCTCTTGCAAGGCAAAGATTTTTTCTTTTGGCATCATAATGTTTTTGACTTTCAGGGTTTTTTGCAAAATCAAATGCTCTAAAATATCTCCCTCTAATTCATTGATAGAGCCGCTTTTTTCCCCTAAATCCATAATCGCCAAAATCTCATCACGGCTCATTTGATTTGCGTCTTTTCTTTTAAATAAATGCGTAATAATGCGTGAAATATAAACAAAAGGAAAAGTAATGCAATAAAGCACGAAAATACAATAAGACATCGGAGAAACAATCATTTTCCAATAAGTCGCACCAATTGTTTTGGGCAGAATTTCAGAAAGATATAAAATACACAATGTCATAAACAAAGCAACAAACCCCTGCCAATCTTGCCCAAAAATCTCCACAGCCTGCGCACCAACTCCTGCTGCTCCCACGGTGTTGGCGAAAGTATTGACAACCAAAATTGCCCCCACAGCATTGTCAATATTTGCTTTAAGATATTTTAAAATCTTGCCACTTCTAGTGTGTGTTTTTGCATAGCTTTCCATAAAAGGCGGCGTAACAGAGAGTAAAGCCGCTTCTAACACAGAACAAACAAAAGAAATCACGATTGCCAATAAAAAATAACCAATTAGAGAAAACATTGAATCTCCATAATTCTCAAAACCTTTAATTAAAATAATTTTACAACATAAATATTACCATAAAAGCGAAACAAAATGAAGCGAATTTGTCATACGATAATTTTTGTTATCACAAGCCAAACGATTCAAATTTGCAACCTCAAAACCCAAGTTCGCCTTACAGAAAATTCTTGCAAAAACTCTTTGCTGCTATCCCGATAAACTCCAAAAATATCCACAAAATAAAATGCTTCCAGATTCTTTTTGTCCCCCTCTAATCTTTTGACTACTGCCTTGTAATGAAAATCCTCCGCAATCACCCTAGAAAAAACCATAAAATCTTGAATGGGTGGGTTTATGGATTGAAGTTCTACTTTTAACTGCTCTTTAAAACTTAATAGATATAAGTCTAGCCATAAAATCTGCTGATTCATTGATTTTAAATCCTGCTTAAACGATTCGCTTTTAAGTCCTAAAATCAAAACCAATGCCCCTAGAAAAACGAGCAAAGTCAAAGGCAATAAAACTACTCCTCTCGAATGCTTATGGCAACGCATTATTCAACCTCAACGACAAGAGTATTCGCACAATGTGGATTCCCTCTTGCGTCATTGACGCAAATTTCAAGTGCAATACCCAAGGCAGTTTTAGCAATCTTAAAATCCGCAATCTCTTGGATAATCTCTTGCATATTGCGCGCAACACCTTGTAATTGGCTTTTGGATTCCAAAACAATAGAATCCCCAAAGGACAAGGAAGAAACAGAATGTAGAAAATACATTTTAGGCATTATTGGTATTGTGGCTTTTGCTTGTATAAAGCTCTTAAATAAAGGTGGAATCTCTAATGTGATTTGATTGGCATTAAGCCCTAAAATCTTTCCTTGAAATTTAGAATTATAAAAATCTTTTGGCGCAATGAAATCTGAAGTAACAAAAAGTGCCTTTTGCGGTAAATTCACTTTTTGATAAACAGAGCATTTTTTGTTTAAGATTCCATTAGAACCCGAATCTATACTTAAAAATTCTAGCGTTAAAACATCATTTATTTTGGCACTCTCTGGTGTAAAAAAGCCGTGCAGACAAGGCAGAGAATAATCTCCAATGACTACATATTCTTGTATTTTTTCATAAAAGATTAAACTCTTACCCTTAAGACTTAAAGGATTTGAGCCAATCTCCTCACCGCTGCTTAGCATAAGGCTTTCTAAATAAGAATTTTCAAGCAAGTGTTTAATTTGCAATAAAGCATTTTGCGCTTGGATTTCTTGAATAAAGCCATTGTTTTGGTGATGATAATTTTGATACATTCTAAGCAGCGTTGAACCGCCTAAAACGCCTAAGATTCCTAACAAAATCAAAGTAAAAAGCATTTCAATTAAAGTCCATCCGCGTCGCATTGTTCTCCTTTAAGGAATCGTAGCGTTCATCTCATAAACAAGAGTGGAATCCAAAAGAGGAGAACGAAAAACACAATGCTCTGCTATCTTGTTACAAATTGGAACATTATAAATATCCACATCTTGCGTGATTCTAAAATTTTCTAACCCAATAACAGCCAAACTCCCCAACATTGCAGACATCAATATGCTTAGCACCAAAATAAAAATTAAAAACTCTAACAAGGCAAAAGCTTTTGTATGTGATTTCATTGCAAACATTCCAATAAATCCCTATTTTTTAAACATTTTTAAGTTTAATTATCTAAAAATTACTGCATATTCAAGCAAAAGTCAAGCATTTATCCAAAATAAATTCTAAAATATAAGGAGCAAAGATGATAAAAACTGCTTTATTGTGTGCATTGAGCGGAATTATGCTTATCTTAGCGGGAAGCTTTGGGGATTTTAAAACCACACAAGATTCAAGAATCGCTCCAAGCAAACACAATAAACTATGCTTTTTTGTGCAATCTAGCACATTAAATGTCCGCAATGCTCCGAGTTTAGAAGCAAAAATTATTCATCAATTACCACAAAATTCTAAAATATGTGAATATTTTGAAACACATAATGGATTTTTGCACACTCAAGAGGGTTGGATTGCCACAAAATATTTGAATTTAGAGCCTAAAAAACCAAATTATACACGAGATTCCGCGCTTGCTTTACAAAACCATTCTAATACGATTCTTAATTATCAAGTCTCCAATAAACCAAAATTCAAGCTTACTAGCACAACAAAAAATTCTACTTCCATTGCACAAAATCAAAAATCTATGCAAAGCCCAATTATGCAAGCAAGAGCCGCAATGGATAACCAAAACTACACACGCGCCAAGAATCTAGCCCTACGCGCAAATCTTGCAAATCCAAAAGATTCAGAAAGTTGGGAAATCTTTGCTAAAAGCACTTATTTGGAGGGGAATCCAGAGGAAGCCATTTTGATTTTACAAAACTTCTTGCGACAAAACAATAACAAAGATTTAACAAATCTTTTAAAACAAATGCAACAAGGGCAAAAAATTTGATTGCTCAAAATTCGCAAAAGCATTGGAGTATTCAAGAAATTCATAAGGATTCTGCACTGCGTCTTAGTGCGGAACAAATGCGACATTTCAACGCAATTATTGCACAAGAGATTCCACCAAATACACTAGAAATTGCTTTGCTAAACCCCTCCAATAATCCCCACAAAGACACTCTCCAAAGTCTTTTTCAAAATTATATTTTAGAGTTTGGCGTAATTGGCTTGGACGATTTTAAAAAAACACTTGCGTGGCTAGAGCAAGAAGAGCAACTCCAAAAACTGCTCAAGAAAATCCGACAAGAAATTTATCAAGAATCCAAAGAAAAAGATTCAAGCATTCAAAGTCTTGTGCAGCTAATGCTACAAATTGCAGTATCCAAAAACGCAAGTGATGTGCATTTTGAACGCGATTTTGACTCTATGCGCGTGCGATTCCGCATTGATGGCGTATTGGTGGAATGTTTCACATTTGAATTATGGCTTTTTGCTCCTTTAAGCGCAAGTATTAAGCTGCTATCCCATTTGAATTTGACAGAATCCAAACTCCCACAAGATGGACGCTTTGAGCTAGAATTATTGCATTGTGATGACTTGCCTCGTCTCTTTGACTTTCGCGTCTCTACTCTGCCTTTAGTTGAGGGAGAATCTATCGTGCTTAGAATTTTAGACAAGCACAAAACTCTTTTGCCTTTAGAATCTTTGGGCTTTGGAGAGACAGAATTGACACAAATCCAATCGCTTTTTAACTTGCCCTATGGGCTTGTGCTGATTACAGGACCTACGGGTAGCGGCAAAAGCACCACAATGTATGGAATCCTAAATATCTTAAAAGAGCGGAATCTCAAGATTATCACGCTTGAAGACCCTGTGGAATATCGCTTGCCGCATATCAATCAAGTGGCAATGAGCCAAAATGTCAGCTTTGCAAATGTCCTACGCAATGTCCTACGCCAAGACCCCGATGTGATTATACTAGGAGAAGTGCGCGACAAAGAAAGCCTGCAAATCGCAATTCAAGCTGCTTTTACGGGACATTTAGTTTTTGCTACATTGCACACAAACGACGCATTAGATACGATTGTGCGCCTAAGAGATATGGGATTAGAGCCACATTTTATTGCGCAATCCCTTAGCGGAATCCTAGCACAGCGACTTTTGCGCAAACTCTGCAGATGCACTTTGGATAAACCAAATCCACAAGATACATCAGGCTGCGAATTATGCAATCACACGGGATATTTAGGCAGAATCGCAATTGCTGAAATTGTGCTTGCTAGTAAGGATTTAGAAGATTTCATTCATCATCGGATAAGCAAACTAGAATTTTTAAAAAGGCTAGAGGAGCAAACACCAAATTTCACATTAGAGCAAAAGGCTCATCAATTGGTTGCAAATGGAATCACGGATATGCGTGAAATTTATCGCGTGGTTAAATAAATGCCAAAATTCCAAGTCCAATACAAACAAAAAGGCAAGATTCAAACACAAACCTACAATGTCAAAACGCAAAGCGAATTAGAAAATAAACTCCAATCGCAACATCTTTTTGTTCTTAAAATCACGCCACAATCTAGCCTCAAAGACAAATTATTCACCCTTCAAACCCCTAAAACAAAAGAAATTTTAAGTGCTTTTTATGAGCTTAAACTCGGGCTTAAAGCGCATTTGCCTTTAAATTTGCTTTTAGAAAATCTCCAAACCCACACCAAAAATCCTCTCCTTAGTTCTCAATTTGCCAAAGCACTCTTTGCGCTTAATTCTGGCAAATCCCTTTCTCTTAGTTTCAAAGAAGCAGGATTTTCAGATTTTATTTGTTCTATGCTAGAAATCGGACAAAAAGCCGATATGCTAGAACAAGCCATAGAATTTATCCTCATTGAGCTCAAAAATGCGCACAAGAATCGCAAGCTTTTGACCAAAATTTTGCTTTATCCGCTTTTGGTCAGCCTTGTAATGATTGTTGTATTTTTAGGCATTACCTTATTTGTTTTGCCCCAATTTGAAGTTTTGTTCGCAAATATCAACGCGCCTTTGCCGCTTGTGAGTAGAAGTCTGCTTTTTATGCGCACGCTCGTGCTAGACTATGGCTACTTTAGCTTTCTTGGTCTCTGTGGAATCGCATTTTTTATTTACAGATTCTACAAGACTTCTCAAAAGTTTAGATGTTTTATGGATAGACTATGGCTTAGGATTCCTTATTTAGGCGCGGTGTTGCATTATTATCAACTCTCCCAATTTTTACTTAGTTTCTTTTGGCTTTACAAGAGCAAAGTGCCTTTACAAACTGCATTAGATATTTCATCTAAAGCACTTAGTAACGCGGAAATCAAGCAAAAAACCGAAAGGATTTTTGAAGCAATTGTGCGTGGAATCCCTATTGCACAAGCCTTTAGAGCAAGTGGTATATTGGATACTCTAAGTATCCAACTACTCTGTGGAGCGCAAAACGAAGAGGGATTTTTAGAATCCCTAGAAGTTCTCCTTGAACTACACCAAGAAGAGCTCGCCACACATAGTGAAACCTTGCTTGCCTTAATTGAACCCCTTATGGTTCTTGTTTTGGGCGCTTTAGTTTTGTGGTTGGCTCTTGCGATTTTCCTACCTCTTTGGGAATTACCTATGCAAATCCAAACACTATAAATCCAATGCGCAAAAGCACTTAAGAGCGAATCTTATTCCCTAAGATTTTTAGCAATCTCTTTTTCTGTCTTTACCACTTCTTTAATAAAAACATCAATCAATTCGTCTTGCTTGTATTTGCCCACAATCTCTCCGTGCTTAATCACCAATCCATCGCCACTGCCAAAAGCAATCGCCACATCTGCATGTTTAGCCTCGCCTAAGGCATTGACCGCACAACCCATAACAGAAATTTGCATAGGTGTTTTAATCTTGGGCATTCGCTCTTTTAACTCTTTCAAAATCGGCACTAAATCTGCCTGCAAACGCCCACAAGTAGGACACGAAATATAAGTAATCCCCTCTTTTTGTCTTCCACAATAGCGCAGGATTCCACGCGCAACTTCAATCTCTTTTTCTAATTCGCCCGTGATAGATACACGCATCGTATCGCCAATCCCTTCCATAAGCAATCCACCGAGTGCTATGGAGCTTTTAATCATAGAGGATTCCAAATCCCCCGCTTCTGTAACACCCAAATGGAAAGGATATTCTACCAAGGGACGCAACATACGATATGCGCTCATTGTGCGCTCTACATCACTTGCCTTGAGAGAAATTTTGAGATTTGTAAAGCCAAAATCCTCTAAAAGCTTGACATTATATAATGCGGATTCCACCATTCCTTTGGGTGTCGCACCATATTTGTCTTCAAAAGGTTTTTCTAAACTACCTGCATTCACGCCAATACGAATTGGGATTCTATGCTCTTGGCACGCATTGACAACTGCTTTGATTTTGTCTTTTGAGCCAATATTTCCCGGATTAATGCGCACACAATCCACCGATTCTGCCGCAATAAGGGCGAATTTATAGCGAAAATGAATGTCTGCGACTAAAGGAATGGAAACCATACTTTTAAGTGCTTTTAACGCCTTTGCGTCCTCTTCATCGCTCACTGCCACACGCACAATATCACACCCTGCAAGTTGCAAACAATCAATCTGCTTCTTTGTTGCTTGTAAATTAGCTGTTTTGCTATAAGTCATACTCTGCACAGAAATAGGTGCGTCTCCGCCCACTAGGACATTGCCCACTGCAATTTGCTTTGTTTTATAGCGCAATTTTAAAGCTTGAGATTCCATTTTTTGTTTATCTCTAGCTCTTTATGATTTATTTTCTTCGTGTTGGTGTAGCGGCTGATTATCAATGCATAATAAAGAATCTGCTACAATGGTTGTTAAATACCCTTTTGGATTTCCATCAAAAGGAATGCTATCTAATACATCTTGCAATCCAATCTCATTTGCTAACTTTTTAATCTCCTCATCTTTACCATATCTTTCAATATAATATTGAAAAGTCTCTTTCCAGCAAATGTCTGGTTGTGCGCCCTCTTTGCCGGGCGCATTAAGCATAAACTCGGAAAGATAAGCGATCTTTAAAATTGCAGCGATTTTATCGCGCCAATATTCAATATAAAGATAATCTTTTAGATTATCCAAAGTCGCCTTTCCATTACCTGTTGCAGCAAATCCAAAGGCAATTTTCTCATATCTCTTAAAATCATCATAAAGCTTTTTGTATTCTGGCATAGAACGCAATTCAAAGTAAGTTTCCGCCATTTTAAATGCGTCAGCTAATTTACGCTCTTTGCAAGCTTGTGCAAAATCTAGCTTAATCTGAATCGTCTTAGCCTTTTCGTCTGCAAGTGTTTTAAAAGGCGACATAGAAGCAAGTAACTTACAAATCTCTAAGGCTTTTGTATAATCGTTTTGATTCTCGCAAGCATTTACACGTTGTGCAATCTGGTCGCCAATGAGCATTGCACTTCTGTAAATCAAAGTTTCTTTCAAAAAAGGCAATCTATCGCATAATTTAAAATATTCTACAAAATTTTTTGCCTTATATTCTTTATCGGCTTGCACGAATTTATCGCTATTTCTAAGCAATGTCATTGCCACATCTTTTTTAGATTTCACCGTTACAAAGGGACGTAACAAGTCTTGCGCTTTGACTAAATTGCCTTGAGGGTCTTGGAAAAGCAATCTCTTAGAGACTTCAAAAGATTTTTCCCAAGTTTCTTCTAGTTTAGTATAAGCCACCGTTTCTTTTAGATATGCATTTTGTTCAACCAACTTATAAGCTTCCATATAGTTTTTTGCTTCAATCGCGTCCATAAATTTAGCTACCGCTTCTTTTTGCTGCCAATAATAATCAAACTCTTCTCTCTTGCGTTGATCTAGCATAAATGGCTCTACAACCGCAGTCGCTTCTTGAAGTTGGTCTTTTGCAAGCAAATCAATAGCTTTTGCAAGCATTTCTTTCCAAAGAGTTTCTAGTTTTGTGCGGTATTCTTTTAAAGTTTGCAAAAAGATATTTTTAGACTGAATCAAGCCCAACGCGCCTTTAAGGTCATTATTATTGAGCAATTCTAGCATTTCTTCTTTGGCTTCGTTGAGGTCTGCAATCTCTATTGTTCCATCGGAAAATCCAAGATAAAGCAGGTTATCCTCCACTCTCATTGTTGTGATTCCGCTATGTTCAAGAGTAATAGAATCGCTTAAAGTATTATCGCTCAAATCAATGATACGTAATTGTTTGTCCTTTGCCCCTACAAGTGCAAATTCCTCGCCTGCAAGCGGGCGGCATCGTGTAAGCCAAGCTCCTTTTAATAGATTTTCTTTGATGAACTTTTGCTCCAACACATCATAAATCAAAGTTTGCCCCTCTTTAGTTACGCAAAACAATCTTGTATTGTCTGCATAAAAAAATGCGTCTTCAATCAACGATTCCGTCTTAATCATAGCAACCAAATCATTTTTCACCACATCAAAAATCATTGCGCTTTTGCCAAAACAACCCGCAAAAACTAGCCGTTCGTCTTGACTAAACGCAATAGAAGAAATATAATCAGGCAAAGGAGGCATACTCAAAACTAGCTGATAATTGTCGGCAGAATACAGCAACACGCGTCCATCTTCACCTCCTGTTGCTAAATAATCATCTTCGTGAGAAAAAGTAGCTTTAGAAATTGCAAGTTTTTGCCAAGTAAGCTGTGCTATAGGCGCAATCTCCGGCGTAGTAGTGACCACTACGCCTTTGGTTGCCTTGACAAAACCCATAGCAATTTTAGAAGTCGTATAAGAAATAGCAACCGCTTTGCTAAAATGATGTAAAGGCTCAACTTCTTTAGAAAGTTGCAATACTTTATCAATCACTTTATTTTCTTTGGAAAAAGTAGAAATATTATAAAAATTATCCATACAAATAATGGAATCCTTATCCGTTGCGACTCCAAGCACGCTACCGACTAACTTTAAACTGCTTTTTGCAGGAAACATTCTGTGCTCCTTAATTGACGAAATTGTCAAATCTAAATCATAATTTATTATTATACTTTAAACTCTTTGAATTTGCGTTTTAAATTTATAACTTTCTTAATATTTCAACAAAATGTGTAAATACGAAATTATTACCACAAAATTTACAAAGTGCAACACAATTCACATTTTATCAAGAAAGTAAAAAGAATCTTGACTAAAATTAGCAAAATTTGCGCAATTCTTTGTTATACTCAAACGACAAATTCTACATTAAAGGAATCTTTATGAAAATCACCTATACCCTAACAGACGAATCCCCAGCCCTTGCGACTTACTCCTTTTTGCCTATTGTTCAAGCATTTTTAGGAAAAGTTGGCATTGCCGTAGAGACTTCTGATATTTCTCTTTCTGCGCGCGTTTTGGCGCAATTTCCAGAAAATCTAAAAGAATCACAAAGAGTCAAAGATGCGCTTGCAATTTTAGGCGAACTTGTCAATCAGCCCGACGCAAACCTCATCAAGACGCCCAACATTTCCGCCTCTATTCCACAACTAAAAGCAACAATCAAAGAGCTACAAGCCAAAGGCTACGATGTGCCAAATTTTCCTGATGAACCTCAAGATGAAGCACAAAAAGCCATCAAAGAAAAATACCAAAAGGTTTTAGGTTCTGCAGTCAATCCCGTGCTTAGACAAGGCAACTCCGACCGCCGCTGCACAAAAGCAGTCAAAGAATACGCCAAAAGAAATCCCTATCGTGTCGTAGAGTTCCACAAGGATTCTAAAACACGCGTCTCTTATATGCCAAAGGGAGATTTCTTTGACAACGAAAAAGCAATTTTAGTTCCAGAAGCTACTAAAGCCAAAATTGAATTTATCGGCAAAGGAGGCACGGAAATCTTAAAAGACAATCTTAAACTAGATAAAAACGAGATTTTGGACGCAACTTTTATGAGCGCAAAGGTGTTAGATGAATTTTATGCCAAACAAATTGAAGTATGTAAAAAGGAAAACATTTTGCTTTCTCTCCACCTCAAAGCCACAATGATGAAAGTCAGCGACCCTGTGATTTTTGGACACGCAGTGCAGGTGTATTTTAAAGAACTTTTTGATTCTTTTGGTGAGGAGCTAACACAACTTGGCGTGAATCCTAACAATGGCGTTAGCGAGCTTTTAAGCAAAGCAGAAAATAGCCCCAAAAAACAAGAGATTCTTACAAAATACAATGAAATTCTTGCCAAAAGCGCGCCGCTTTCTATGGTAAATTCCGACAAAGGCATTACAAATTTACACATTCCGAGCGATGTGATTGTAGATGCTTCTATGCCTGCAATGCTTAAAAATGGTGCAAGACTTTGGGACAAAGAAGGAAAAGAACGCGACACCAATGCGCTGATTCCGGATAAAACTTACGCAACAATTTACGAAGCCGTTGTAGAGGATTTGCGTGCTAATGGCACACTCAATCCTAGCCAACTAGGTAGCGTTTCCAATGTCGGCTTAATGGCAAAAAAAGCACAAGAATATGGTTCTCACGATAAAACCTTTATCGCTAAAGAAGATGGAATCTTTAGAATCGTAGATGAAAAAGGCACAACTCTGCTAGAGCACAAAGTAGAAAAAGGTGATATTTATCGCGCAAATCAAGCAAAATTTGAAGCGGTGCAAAATTGGATTGACTTAGGCATACAACGCGCAGATTTAACGGGCAACAAGGCAATTTTTTGGCTAGATTCCAAACGTCCAAGCAATAAAATTATGATAGATTTAGTAGAGGCGCGCTTAAAAGAAAAAGGCAGAGACATTGCGATTCTACCTCCAAAAGAAGCGTGTTTAGAATCCCTCAAGCTCATTCGTGCAGGCAAAGACGCAATCTCCATTAGCGGAAATGTTTTGCGTGATTACTTAACCGATTTATTCCCGATTTTAGAGCTTGGCACAAGCGCAAAAATGCTTTCTGTCGTGCCAATGCTCAACGGCGGCTCTATGTTTGAAACCGGTGCGGGCGGAAGCGCGCCAAAACAAGTAGAACAACTTGTAGAAGAAAATCACTTACGTTGGGATAGTTTGGGCGAATTTTTGGCATTACAGGCGAGCCTAGAATTTTATGCTCAAAAAACAGGCAACAAGCAAGCACAGATTCTAGCAAACAGCCTTGATAGTGCGATTGGAGAATGGCTAGACAACAATAAAGCCCCTTCACGCAAAGTAGGAGAAGACGACAACCGCACAAGCCATTTCTATCTTGCGCTTTATTTTGCCCAATCTCTTGCGCGAGATAGTAGCGATTCTAGTTTGCAAAACTTTTTTAAAGGAATCGCAGAGGAATTAAGCGAGAATGAAGAGAGGATTCATCAAGAATATTTAAGCGCACAAGGCGCAAAAGTAGATTTAGGCGGATACTACAAGCTAGACGATGAAAAATGCGATGCGATTATGCGTCCAAGTGCAACTTTTAATGCGATTTTAGCCAAGATTAAATAGAGCGCGCCTATTGTTGCGCGCAATATCGCAGATTGCCTTGTCTCTCACTTTGCTCGCAATAACACAATGGTTGATTTTTGTCATTGCGAGACTTCGTAAGAAGTCGTGGCGCGATTTGCGTGAGCATTTGCACCCGCTTTAGCGCAAATCTATAATCTTGCAAAAGAGAACACAACAAGGACGAAGCCTATACAGAAAGCGGAATAAAAAGCTGCGGGAGATTTGTTAAGTGTGTGCTTAAATTTTCTACATTGCGCAACGAAAAGAACCAAAATTTTTTCACATTTTCTTTGCGCAAAGGCAGAATCTGCAAGATATGCTTTTGACGATTAAGCCACAGGATAGGATTTTGAGTGTTGGATTGCTCAATGATAATCTTTTTGTCAAACACCTTAGCAATGTGTTTATAATAATCCAAAGCTTGGTCGTGGTCCTCCTCATTGGGATTGAAGTCATAAAGCAGAATCTTAAGCCCAATTTGGGTTGATAAATCAAAAACAACAGAGGAGATTTTCTCTGCTTCCTCTAGTTTTTCGGGCAACACAACCACGCTGTGGGTTAGTTTTTCTAAAGATTGCATACCAAACTTCAAAAGCGGAATCCCCAAATCCAATAAATAGTCTTTATATTTTTCAAACAAATATCCCTCTAACAAAATCAAGCCAATGTTTTTGTTTGTCTTATCGCGATTCAAAATTTCTTTTAACGAATTTTCATAAAATTCCACACTCCACGAGATATGCTCTCCATTTAAACGCATATCATTTCTTAAGCACACAATCTCCTCTATGCTTGTGGGATTGAAAAAGCATAAATGCAGACGCTTGTTTTTAAAATGTGAAAAGAGCCATAATGTCTGATGGATACATTCTTCAAGGTTTTTGGAATGCGACAAATCAAAATACATTACCACATCGCGCCCAAAAGGCGTTGGAAACTGCCCAAACTCCTCTTTAATCCGATGATAAATTTCTCGCAAAGTATTGGGCTCGCCGATGAGCAACAAAGAATCATTAGGCAGAATCGTGGTAGAATATTTGGGCAAAATCAACTCTTCAGCGCGATAAATCGCAACAATTTTCCATTTCTTTTGCTTAATCACTCCCACACTACGATACGCATAAGGGCTTCCAAAAGGCACGCTAATTTGCATAATTTCGCCTTGTCCTAAACCAATATATTTTGCAGTGCGTGGCACATTGGGGAATTTTTCAAACAGCTTACCGCTTAATACAAGTGCTTCATTAATCATCAAAAGCTGCTTATCATTACCTTGCAAAGGAATCTCTCCTAAAATGCTAATTTGCAAGGTTTTGCTATAGGAGCGCAAAGTATGGTAGATAATCTCGCGCTCTTCTGCTTTGTCTGTGATAATGTAGCAATCTGTAATTTGCGCAGTTAGAATCTCGCGCAACTTATTGGGCGAACTCGGGTCAAACGAAAAGCACTCGTGGTCTTGTGGGAGATTTTGGGGCAAAAGATTCTTATCAAGCGAAACAAAAATATAAGTATTTTTATCCAAATGCTTTGCCATTAATATGCTTAGGAATTCTTTTGCTACAATTCCGTCTAAAATCAAAAGCACTTTTCGCATAACTCCCCTTTGTAGTGATAAAAATTCGCGAAAATGTAGCAAAAAAAGGTTGAAAATGGAATTTAATTTGCAAAGGACGGACGAAAATGCGCGCGCAGGCGTGCTAAAACTCGCACACGGCGAAGTGCCAACACCGATTTTTATGCCTGTTGGGACACAAGCAACTATCAAGGCATTAGATTTTAGCGACCTTTTAGCCCTCAACGCCCCGATAATTTTAGCCAACACTTATCATCTTTATTTGCGCCCTAACGATGAGGTGATTAGAGAACTTGGCGGGCTGCACGCATTTAGCAAATTTCCCCGCAACTTCCTAACCGATAGTGGTGGATTCCAAGCGTTTAGCCTTAATTCTAATGTGAAATTGCGTGAGGACGGAATCATATTTAAAAGCCATATTGACGGCTCTAGCCATTTTTTCTCTCCGCAAAAGGTTTTAGACATTCAGTACAATCTAAATAGCGATATTATGATGATTTTAGACGATTTAGTCGGATTGCCCGCTAGTAAAGAACGCATTAGGGATTCCATTGCGCGCACGACTAAATGGGCTAAAAGCGCCATTGACTACCACAATTACAAAAAACAAAGCGCCGCTGATTTAGGCAGAATCCTAACGAACAACATCTTTGCAATCGTGCAAGGTGGCACAGATAAAGAATTTAGAGAAGCAAGTGCAAAGGATTTAACGAGTTTGGGAGATTTTGACGGCTATGCCATTGGCGGGCTAGCAGTGGGTGAGCCAAACGAAGAAATGTATGCAACGCTTGATTTTACTACACCGCTTTTGCCAAAAGATAAGCCACGCTATTTAATGGGTGTTGGCACGCCTCGCGATATACTAGAAGGAATCGCGAGAGGTGTGGATATGTTTGATTGCGTAATGCCTACAAGAAATGCAAGAAACGGCACGATTTTTACACATTTTGGTAAATTTGCTATTAAATCCCCACGCTTTAAACTTGACACACAACCCCTAGATTCCAAATGCTCCTGCTACACTTGCCAAAACCATTCCCGCGCTTATTTACACCATTTGTTTCGCGCAGGTGAAATCAGCTATTTTCGTCTTGCAAGCATTCACAATCTTGCATTTTATTTGGACTTAGTAAGAGACGCAAGAGAGGCGATTTTAAGAGGAGAATTTACACGATTTTATAAGGACTCCATAGAATCAATGTCTGCATAAAAATTGCTCGCGATTCCATTGTAAGCGATTCTTTTTTACAAGAACTAGATTGCAATACTAACTTGCAATAACAAATCAGGAGGATTTGTCCTTGCACACAGAATCTTGAATAATTAAATAAACTTTATATTATAAAAGCAAATTTAAAGTGCAAAATATTATAATTTTAAAATACTTTCATTAAGAAATCAAAAAGGGATAGCGGTGCTAGCGTGGAGTGAAGAATTTAGCATTAAAAATCAACATTTAGACGAACAACATAAAGCTTTTATGCAATTACTTATAGAAACCAAAAAATTCGTCAAAAGCGCTTCTCCCAACAAAGCTCAAGAGTTAGAATCACGAATGAATGCCGTCATTGAAAGCGCCAAAGAGCATTTCAACGACGAAGAAAAATATATGCAGCACATTGGCTATCCTTTTTTGAACCAGCACAAAACGCGTCATCGTGAGCTAGTTTCCAACCTTTCTATGCTGCTAATGGATTTAGAAGATATAGAACATACCGCTAAGGAATTTTATGAATGTTTGCATAATTGGCTCATTGCACATATTCTAACCGAAGACAAACAAATAGAATCCTACCGCAACCGACTCCACGATGTCAAAGAGATTCCTTATAGTTTAGAGCAAAAAACAAAAATTCTAGCCGAAACAGAAGACATAGCCCACCAGCCGTGGCACAAATACATTTGCCTCTGCCTCTTAAAAGAGTTTAAAGTCTGCGACGCCTTGCACAAAATTATGCAAGAAGAAGGCACATTTGTGCGGTGCAAAGTTTGCAAACAACCGCTTGTTTATCGTGATTCCAATTTAGATGATGAGGACAATTTTGAAACACTTGCTAAAAAATATTTTAAACAATTCTAGGAAATAAAAACACAATGGCATTTACATCAAAAGGACATAAGGTTTTCAATGATGTTAAAAATTTACGGAATCTTTTATTGCAAGAGCGCAAAAATTTTGGTGAAGAAATTGACTTTTATTTACTAGATTTCCGCACCTTTTATAGCAAAAAGGGTGAGAACAAATACAAACCTGTTAGCGACATTAGCCTTTTTAATAAAAATTCTAATTTTACCGCCAATATTGACATTAAGCAGCTTTATAAGATTGAGATTTGCAAAAAAAGCGAAAAACCTGCGCGCACCTTTGGAATCAAACTTGTTCCCAACGAAAACACCGCTTTGCACGCAGTTTTGCTTTGTAACAATCAAATCAAACATCACGAAGAGCTAAAATCTGAAATCTATCAAGAACTTTACAAAACGATGATATTGCAAGATTATCTCATCGGAATCCGCGAATATGGCAAGCTCACCTCGCAAATTGACGCTTTTATCAATGAACTTATTAGGGGTAAAATTTCTCCCAAAACCATTCTAACTATTGGCACGGGCGTCGCAAGCGTAGAAGGGAAAGATGGGGAACTCAAAATTCACCAAAAGCTACAAACCGAGATTCTTGGTGCAGAAGCGCAAAAACCTACTGAAGCTTTCGTGCCAAAAATCTGTATGCAAGCTGTGCATAAAGGCGATGAGCTTTTTGAATACATCAAGCCCGTTGCGGGACGCGTGGGGCGGAATCTCAAAGGAGAAATGCTCGCAATCAAGCCTATTAAATCCAATGCAGTAAGTGTAGATGCGAGCATCCGCGCACGAGAAGATGTAGATAGAATCAAATTTCAAGCAGGCAAAGACGGATTCTTTAAGGAAATTAAACCGCTTTGTTTTATCATCAGTGATGAATTAAACACCAGACAATCTGCCCCCAAAAAACAAGACGAAACAACAGAAAATATATCTAATACCCCAAGTGCCCCTGCTGCACAGCCAGCTGCACTCAACATTGAGGGACAAACACACAGCAAATCCAAAATCCAAACCGACACCGCCTTCATCGGCTCTCATCGCGGCGCAATCAAGGCGCACACCGTCGTGATTGATGTGCTAGAAAAAGGAAGCGTGGAAGCCAAAGTCGCCTACATTAATAGCACGCTTGGAGGCACGATTATAGCGGATTATATTTATATCAAAGAGGTGCGCTCTTATAATGAAATTTATCCTCGTTATAGCCTCGTGGTAGATAATATCTTGGGCGAACACAATACCTTTGAACTTAATCCTGCTAAATTCTCCTTTATGCGCCGCGACCGCTTGGATTATGTAATGCTCTCTGACCAAATCAAAATCCGCTTAAGACACCTAAGAAAGCAAATGGACGAAATCTATGCCTACTTGCTAGCCTCTCAAGGCAAAGTGCATAAAATCCAGCACGACCAAGAAGAAAAGCCGGAGGAAAAATTGCCCAAAAACCTCCAAAGTATTGTAGATCAATACGAAAAAGCGTTAGAGCGCTACAAAGAACATTTGGTAGAATATAATGAGATTGTCAATCTTTATTACACTAATGAAGTGCGCCTCAAGGGCATTGATGAAGGTGCATTGAGTGCTAAAATGATGATTCGTGGCAATCCTCCTGCGGCAGAAACGATGATAAAATTCAAAGCCTATATGGGCAATCGCGAAGAAACGCTCAAAACGGTTCTTAGCCAAGAAGCACCTGCGCATTTCTTTGAAGTCATCAAAGACGGGGACTTTTTCCGACTAAGGAGCAACAAAGATTTTGATTTGTCCTTGCTAAGTTGGATTGATGAAATGCGCCCACAACAAAAATAAGGCATAAAATCGCGCAAATCTATCCTCTCCAAGCGCAATGCAAACCCCAAAACAAAGGAACCCAATGCCTCTACAATTCCAACCTCTCACCCCAAAAGAATTTTTTGCTTCTTGTAACAAAGACTATGCAGAATCCAAAATTTCGGAGTTAGAGGAGTTTAAAGAAAAAGTTGCGCAATATTTGGAATCCCTTGAAAAACACAAAGGGCAAAATGAAAAAGCCATTGTTGCAAATGTTCTTGCACCCTTTTTGCAAGGGTTAGGATTCCACACTCAAGCGGCTTTCAAACAAAAAGGCAATAGCGAAATTGACTTAGCTTTGCTTAAAGATTCGCAGGTTGAAATCCTCATTGAAGCCAAAACACAAAAGAATAAAACTGAAATGTTTAGTGCAGAGAATCCTAACTGCAAGGCATTGCACGAGTGTATCCTCTACTATTTGCGCGAACGAGAAAACAACACGCGACTAAAATATATCCTCATCACAGATTTTTATCAATTCTATCTTTTTAGAGCAAAAGAGTTTGAAAGATATTTTTACAAAAATAAGAAGATTCAAGACGCTTATAAATCTTTAAATAAAAAAGATTTGCTTGAGAATCAAAAGGATTTCTATGCAGAACTCGCAAAGATTCTAAGCAAAGAGTTTCAAGGCAATTTAGAGGGAGATTTGTTTAATACTTCACTGCAAGGCACACATTTTGACTTGCGTAATGACAAACATTTCAAGCAATCTTATGCGATTTTAAACAAAGAATTTCTGCACGATGAATTTCACAGAGATTCTAACGCACTTAATCCCAAATTCTACTATGAGCTTTTGCATATTTTGGGCTTAAAAGAAATAGAGACTAAGGGCAAGATTCTTATTCAAATAGACGAGGCACAAAAATCAAGTTTTGCCAAACATATTGCCTCTAAATTAGAATCCCAAAACCAACCAAGTGATTTTGAAACCACGATGAGCCATATCATTCTTTGGCTCAATCGTATTTTGTTCCTCAAGCTCATTGAAGCAAACTTGCTGCATTTCAATAATTTTGACAATTTTGACAAAAACTTGCGATTCTTAACCTCTACAAAAATCACGAGTTTTAGCATTTTGGCTCATCTCTTTTTTGAGGTTTTGGCAAAGGATTATGCGGAGCGAAAACAAGACAAAGGCTTTAACTTCCTGCCCTATCTCAATTCCTCACTTTTTATCCGAGATGAAAAAGAAATTTGCGACTTAAGTGCGCTTGATGATGCTTTAGAGATTCTGCCCTTTGCCACTACACAAACAGAATACAAAAAGAGAGAGCCTGTCCGCTTTCTCACCTATCTCTTTGACTTCTTAGAATGCTTTGACTTTGGCAAGAGCCAAGATTCCACACCAAGCGATAAACTGATTAACTCTAGCGTGTTAGGAGCAATGTTTGAAAAGCTCAATGGCTATCAAGAGGGCAGTTTCTATACCCCAAACTTCATTACCTCCTATATGTGTAAGGAAAGTTTGCAAAAAATTGTTCTAGATAGATTCAATACAGCTTTTAGTTGGAGTGCAAAAGATTTAGAATCCCTGCGTAAGCAGATTGATAGGAATTTTGACAAAGAATCAAAATTTAAAAAGCTTTTAGAAAGCATTAGAATCTGCGACCCAAGCGTGGGTAGCGGACATTTTCTTGTCTCTGCACTTAATGAAATGATTGCAATTTATCACAAATTAGGGCTTTTGGGATTTGGGTATAAAGATTTGCAAATTAAAGACGATGAAATCCACCTTACTACCAAAGAGGGCGAAAAGTTTGCTTACAAAAGGCTACAAGATTCTAACCACACAATCCAAATCGCACTTTTTACGCTTAAAAAATCTATCATTGAAAATAACCTCTTTGGCGTGGATATTAATCCCAATTCGTGCAATATCGCAAGGCTTAGGCTTTGGATAGAATTGCTTAAAAATGCGTATTATCTAAACTTTAGCAAAGACCAAAATTGCAAGATTCACAAACTCCAAACTTTGCCTAATATTGATATTAATATCAAGTGTGGGAATAGTCTCATCTCTCGCTTTAATCTAAGCGATTCATTACGCACGATTCCAAATATCAATTTCCAAATCGAGCAATACAAAAAACTTGTTTTTGAATACAAAAATGCCGACCAAAGCTTGATAACAATCTCTAAAAAAGATATTGAAAAGCAAATCGAGACGATTCAAGCAACCTTTACCCTAACCCTCAAAGACCCAAAGACAAAAAGAGAGCTAGAAAAGGCAATAGAATCCCATATCAAACAATTCAACAATTATTTGCTTGATGATGAAAGTTTGTTAGAGGGCTTAAACTCTTTGCAATTTAATCTTTTTGGCACTCCGACTTTGAGTAAAGAGGAGCAAGAGAGGGCATTAGAATCCTATGGCAAAATCCAAGC
Organism: Helicobacter sp.; assembly: GCF_029067145.1. Classification (GTDB taxonomy): domain Bacteria; phylum Campylobacterota; class Campylobacteria; order Campylobacterales; family Helicobacteraceae; genus Helicobacter_D. The sequence continues at coordinate 48,449 of NZ_JAIEFA010000039.1, forward strand.
CTTACGCAAAAAGCTAGATTTAGCCCTAAGTGGAGAAACCTACAAAAATGCGTTTGAATGGCGTTTTGCCTTTCCTGAAGTGCTCGATAGTAATGGCGACTTTCTAGGCTTTGATTTGGTGATTGGGAATCCGCCGTATATCAGAATACAAGGTTTGAATAAACAAGTTTCAGAACAATACAAAAAATCCTACCAAGCAGCAACAAAAAATTATGATATTTATGTGCTATTTGTCGAAATGGGATTAAAAATTGTAAAGCCTAATGCACCCATTAATTTTATTATGCCGCATAAATGGCTCAATGCAGATTTTGGAGAAGGGCTAAGAAATCTTGTCAAAAATAAAGCCGCAAAAATCATTCACTTTGGAGATTTTCAAGTTTTTAAAGCAAGCACCTATACAGCTTTACATTGGTTTAATCATCAAGCAAAGAATTTACAATTTATTAAATCTCCAGATTCAATTCAAACAGAGCAAGAAATGACAGAATTTCTAAATTCTATAACTCAAGATGATTTGAGGATATTCCCACACAAAGATTTAGATTCCAGAGTTTGGAATCTAAGTGGCGATAAAACGCAAAATATTTTAATGAAAATCTTGCAACACCCTAGTGCAAGAGATATTTTTGAGAAAATATATGTAGGAATTGCTACGAGCAAAGATAGCGTATATTTCTTAGAACAATGCAAAGAAACTTCCAAAGGATTAATAAAAGGCTACTCTAAAGAACTTGGTTTGATTGTAGAGATCGAATCAGATTTTGCAAAGCCTTTGTTAATGGGTAGTAGCTTTCATCGCTATGAAAAGTTAGAATCTGATTTAAGAGTGATTTTTCCCTATTTTAAAGAAGTGGATTCTAAAGGTAAAGAAAAAATGAGCCTATATAGCGAGCTAGATTTGCAAACACATTTCCCTAAAGGTTATGCCTATCTGAAACAATGCGAACAAGTTTTGCGAGCCAGAGAAAAAGGAAGATTTGATACAGATAAATGGTATCAGTTTGGGAGAGCGCAAGGGTTAAAAGGAGAAAATATAGAAAAGTTACTTTGTCCAGATATTTGCAATAACACACATTTTAGCTTAGATTTTACGGGCAAATTTTATTTTTCTGCTACTATTTACGGATATATTCAAAGTGAGGAATTTAAGCATTTAGATTATAAATACTTATTAGCTATATTAAATTCCAAATTGACTTGGTGGTTTTTACAAAAAATAAGTGTCGTTATGCGGGGAGGATTTTACAGAATCAAACCAGCCTATATAGAAAATTTTTGTATCCCTAATCTTACACCAAAAGAGCAAAAACCTTTTATTGCTTTAGCAGATAAAATCCTAAAACTCAAAGCCAAAGATTCCACAACCAATACAAGCACCTTAGAATCCGAAATTGATAAATTAGTGTATAAATTATATAATCTAAACGAAAACGAAATAAATATCATAGAGGATAAATAATGGAAAAGATTATTTTAAATGCTATAACTGCTACCGAAAAAGAGTTAGAAAATGTTTTGAGTAATGAATATAAAGAGCTATACAAAAATACAAGGAATGAAAAGTTACAAATTATTTTTTCAACACTGCATTCACAAATTATTACCTGCTTTAAAGCTATGAATGAACGACTTCCAGCAACAGAGACAAGTAATAAACATTATTGGGCGGAAGAAAGTAAAAAATTACGACAAGCCATAGAGATTTCAAAAAGACTTGAGAGGCAGTTGAAAGAAACAAATTTTGCATTTGAGATTGAATCTAACTATAATCAAATATTTGATAAATGTTTAATTTTTTTAGAGAGTAGTGGCGGCAGTGAATTACCTATTGGAATGGAAAAAATAACGCTTTATTATGAAATCTCTATTTTTAATCCTAAAAATAATATAGAAATTTCAACTAATCCCACAATATCGGCTAATTTGAAACTAATTGGTGAGGGTTCTTATGCTCAAGTTTTTAAATATAAAGATAAATTTTATAATAAATATTTTACATTAAAAAGAGCAAAAAAGAACTTAGACACAAAAGAGCTAGAAAGGTTTAAAAGAGAATTTGACACAATGCAGTCATTTAATAATCCCTATATGCTAGAAGTTTATTCATTTAATCCTCAAAGGAATGAATATATTATGGAATATGCAGATTTTACCCTTAAATCCTATATTGATGAACATAACAATAATCTAAATATACAAATTAGAAAAAATATCGGATTGCAAATTATTAAAGCATTTAAATATGTATTTGATAAAGATATACTCCATAGAGACATAAGCCCAAACAATATTTTATTAAAAAAATATGATAATGATTTGCTTGTGGTAAAAATTTCTGATTTTGGATTAGTCAAAACACCAAATAGCGAATTAACAAGCGAAAATACAGAAATTAAAGGTTCTTTTAATGATTATTCTGATTTGTCAAGGGTAGGGTTTGAAAATTACGATAAACACCACGAAATTTTTGCTCTTACTCGTATTTTATTTTTTGTCGTAACAGGCAAAACCAATAATGGTAGGATAAAATGCCCTTTTTTTGATAAAGGAACAAGTGGAAATATAGAGGAAAGATACAAAACATTAGATGAATTAGAAAAAGCCTTTTCGGGTTATTGCAGTCAATACGATAAACAGAACTAAAAGATTCCAAATGTTTCATAAAACCAGAACCCCAAACAACAAGGAGCACACAATGACGCTAATCATCGAAAACGCAAGCAAAGAGTTGCAAAAGGCTATCAAGTCTATGGCAAAGCTTGATAACGCCAAAGTTAAGACTAAAAGAGAGAAAGAATGCTTGATGAAACAAGCCATTAAAGAAATAAAAAATGGCGAGTATGAGATTTGCCGAGACTTTGAAGAATACAAAAAAATAATGGAATCTTAATGTATAAAATTAAGATTCTTAAGGGATATAAAAAGCAATACAAGAAGCTTTCGGTAGATAACCAAATGTTAGTTGATAATATTGTCCAAAAATTAGCCAACAATGAACGCTTGGAAGAAAAATATCAAGACCATAAGCTCAAAGGTGAATATAAGGATTTTAGAGAATGTCATATCAAGCCCGATTTGCTGCTTGTCTATCAAAAGCAAGAAAATCTTTTGATTTTAACTTGTGTTTCTGTGGGTAGCCATAGTGATTTGTTTGGATAGGCGATAGACCATTCGCCTTGCACCACATTGTAGCCCACTTTGAATTTAAGCTTGTTTGTGATGACAATCGCCCCGCGCCCCTAAAGGCGCGGAAAAGAAAGCAGCCTAAATCTTCTTATACGGTGCTTGCCCAACTTCGTAGTAGTTATTGCCCTCTGCGTCAATTGCGACAATGGCTGGGAAATTTTCAATCGTAAGTCTAGCAACCGCTTCAGGTCCTAGCTCTGGATAGGCAAGCACTTCGTATTTTGTGATACATTTTGAAATCAGTGCCGCTGCGCCACCTACAGCCACCATATACACCACGCCGTATTTTACCATAGAATCTATGACTTCCTTACTGCGATAACCCTTGCCAATCATTCCGTGAATGCCTTGTTCAATGATTGTCGGTGTATATTTATCCATTCTCCCGCTTGTCGTAGGTCCTGCGCTACCAATCGCATTGCCCGGCTTTGCAGGAGTGGGTCCTAGATAATAAATCGTCTCGCCGCTCAAATCCACAGGGAGTTTTTCTCCACGCGCTAGAGCTTCTGTTAAGGCTTTATGCGCCGCATCACGCGCACAGAGAATCGTTCCGCTAATAAGCACGCTTTCCCCCGCTTTAAGACTTTTTGCTACTTCTTTACTCAAAGGTGCAGTAATTTTTTTTGGCTCTGACATTTTTCCCTCCTTATAGCTCAATATCCGCGTGTCGCGCAGCGTGGCAGTTGATATTCACCGCGACAGGAAGCCCTGCAATGTGTGTAGGATACCATTCTACATTGACTTTGAACGCCGTAGTCGTGCCTCCTAGCCCTTGCGGTCCCACACCGGTTTTGTTTGCAATTTCTAGCAATTCCTCTTCAAGTTTTGCATAGCGCGCATCGGGATTCTTGGAATCTATTTCACGCACTGCGGCTTGTTTTGCTAGAAGTGCTGCCTTTTCCATTGTCCCACCGATTCCTACACCAATCACCATCTGTCTCTAATACAAATCT
>NZ_JAIEFA010000004.1 GCF_029067145.1 Helicobacter sp.
GCAAAACACAGAATCCACTCCCACCTATCTTACAAACTAGGTTCTGCAATGATACTAAACTCTAAAAGTCTATGGGGATATATGAGAATGCCTTATGTTTTATCTTATATCAAAGAATCTCATAGAAAAGAGATTGCAGAATATCAAGCAAAAGTTGCAAAGAATCCTAAATTAAAACTTCCTCCTTTAGAATCCTATACAGATTATAAACAAGCACTCAAAGAAAAAGAATGCTTTACTTATAAATTAGGACAAGCACTCATTACTGCAAATTCTGTGCGGGGGGGGGGCATTTACTACATTACTTGCTTATCTCAAATTCTTTCAAGAAGTGCGTAAGTTAAAGAAAGAGTTTAGGGAGAAAAGGAAATGAGATTCCACTGCGTCCTCACAAACAAAGCAAAGCGTGCAAATATAAGAATCTAACCTTAGCCATTTTATTGGAATTGAAGCAAGAAATTTGTATGATATATGCGGATTTAAGGTATCGGCTTTCTTAAAAAGGAGGCGATATGGCAGAAGTTATAATTGTTCTAGTTATTATACTCTTGCTCATTCTAGCCGTGAAAAGCTAGAGATAAGCATTAATAATTTCAACATTTTGATTTTATGCCACTTCCGCTTATAAAAGCCTTAAATCCCTTGCAAATCTAAAGCCACTTTAAGCGGGAGTGGTTTTAGTCTCAAAGCCCATTTTTCTTTAGTTTTTAGATTCTCTTGCCATTGAATATTTTTGATTGTTCGGATTATGGATTTGTGCAGTGCTACGAATCGCAAAAGATAATAGCGAGATTCCACATTATAGATTGCCACGAATCGCAAGCAATTCTCGCAAGGACAGAATCCGCACACAAGGACGCAGGCGATTTCTTACTAATCCAAAGCTTTATTCCAAGCTTTCTAGCATAGAGACAATGCTCTCCTCTAGGCTAAAAAGTGGTTTCCACCCTAAATTTTGAAGCTTGGAGGTATCCAAACTTCTTTCAAAAGGAGGCAAAAAAGCTGAAAGATTCGCCTTTTGGCATTGTTTGATTGGAATCTCTACACCTTTTTTGCTGCCTACTTTCTTTGCGATTTGCTTTGCAAGCTCCAAAATACTGATAAAAATGTTAGGATTTGCAAGATTGTAAATGCCTGTTGTGTTTTTGTCCAAAAGTCCTAATAAGATTCCGCTTGAAGCGTCAAAAACATCTAAATAATTGCGTTTCGTCTCCCCCTTTGTGAGCAGGGTAATTTCGCCTTTTTCTAAGGCTTGGTTCAAAAACGCCATATAGACGCGCTGGTCGTCTTTGCTCACTCCTGCCCCTATGACTTGACTTAAGCGCAAGATACAGACATTTAAGGAATATTGCGCCGCATAGGCAATCATTAAATGCTCGCACAATCGCTTAGCAGCAGGATAGCAGTTTCTAGGGTTTAGCACAGGAAGCGCGCCCAAATCCTCCTCACGCACATTTTTTCCTTGCGTCTCTCCATAGACTTCCATAGTGGATAAAAAAACGATTTTTTTGCTTTGATTCTTTCTTGCAAATTCCAATAAATCTTTCGTGTGCTGGTAAATTGTTTCTATTGTTTCCACAGGAAAATCCACGAAATATTGACTTTGCGTAGGCGAGGCGCAGCACAGGAGATAATCTATCTTTTCTAAGCATTCTTTGCAATCCTCAATGAAAATTAAAGAATCGCATTGAGAATTTGAAATACCCAAAGTCTGGAATCTTTCCAAAGCCCTTTTTTTGTCTCTTGTCGTGCAGTAGATTTTAATGTTTTTTGCATTGCACAAAAGAACGCCGATAAACATAGAGCCGACTAGCCCACTTCCGCCGCTGATAAGAAGCGTTTGATTCTCTAGGGCAGCAAAGTAATGTGCAAAGTTTTCTTTGAGCCTTAATGCGCCCTCTCTTAGAAGTCTCGCAGTCATTTTAGATTCCAAAAATATTTTCTACATCGCGCGTTTTCATAATGGATTCTATCAAATAATAATCCATTGGCGTGGTGAGCTTGACATTACAAACCGAACATTCTACAAAATGCAAGGAGATTCCATAGAAGTTTGCCATAGACGCGGTGTCAATGAAGTTTCGCTTTTCCTCTTTAGCGCGATGATGAATCCTTAAAATCTCCTCTAAAATAAAGCTTTGTGGGGCTTTTGCCACCATACATTCTTCTCTATCAAAAATCGTTTGGATTTCCTCCGCCTCGCCTTTAAGTGCAATGGTTTCATAGGTTTTTGAAGCACTAATTGCATTGCCGTGTTGCTCTACACAAGCAAGATTTTGGGTGATTTCCTCGTGCGTGATGAGAGGGCGGACGCCATCGTGGATTAAGACAATGTCGCGCGGATTTTTGGAATGTTTTTTAGCACATTGTAATCCCAAAAAGATAGATTCCTGTCCGCTTTCTCCACCGGGGATTATCTCTGCGACTTTGGAGATTTGGTATTTGGAAATTTCTGCTTGTAGTTTTGGGATATAAGATTCTAGGCAAACAACAAGGATTTTATCTATTTTGTGATGACTTTCAAAAATTTTCAAAGTATGGATAATCACAGGAATCCCGCCAATGGTTAAGAATTGCTTAGGGATTCCGCTTTTGTGGTTCATTCTTTGCCCTGTACCGCCTGCAAAAATTACAACAATGTTTTCCAAATTTTCCCTTATGATTTCTGTTAAATTAAAGCAATTTTAACATAAAATCTACTACTTTTGCGCTGGAATCTCCCTTGCAAGATTCCATATATTCTTCCCAAAGACGATGAGGCGTTGCTTGTTGCATTGCCAAAATCAATTCCTCTTGTGTGCAAGCGACATTTTCTCTGCCGACTAATTCCTCTGGCGTGCGATAAAGCGGGCGATTGGAAGCGAGATAATCCTCTAAATCCGGCACATAAAGTAGAATTTGGCGATGAAAAAATGCAAAATCAAAAACGATAGATGAATAATCGCTAATTAGCGCGTCGCTTATGCTTAAAATCCATTCTAATGGCTCATCGCTAACATTAATAAAGTTTTGATTGTCAAGTTTTAGGCTCGGGTGGCTTCGCACAATAATGACTTTGTCATTAAAAGTTTGGTTGATTTTCTGCACATCAAGCAGGATTTCTCCCGCACGCTTTTTGTGCGTTTCTCTAAAAGTTGGCGCATAGAGATAGATTTTTTTACCCTTTAATGCGGGATATTTTTGCAGAAATTCTTGCTTATTTTTTGTAAAATCCATTTGAAAGAACGGGTCTATTCTTGGAAGCCCAAAGCTCAAAATTTGGGATTCTTTGACGCCAAACATTCGCGCATAATCTGCCTTTAGCTTTTCATCTGAAATATTGACAAAGCTTGTATTTTTGTGAATCCTTTTTGCCCTTTTGAAGTCTTGCGCATTCTTAACAATATCAAACGCAACTTTCTTGTATAAGCCCCCGCCGTGCCAAAGCTGAATCACAATGCTATCCTTATCTAGCCTAAGATGAGATAAGAAAAAATTGCTTTGGTCTAGCAAAATGATTTTGGATTTTAAAAGTAAAAAGAGTGTTGGAAGTGATTTGTTGTTTTTACAGACTTTATAAGGAATCTTACGCAAATCAAGTGCGTTTTGAACGCAAGAAAGATTGGAATACGCAAGGCTTGTATTAGAAAAAACGAGCGTGATTCCGTCTTTTTTCACAAAAGAAAAAATAAAAACAAAGATTTTTAAAAATAAAGAAAGTAAATAAGGCAAGGGATTCTCTGAAATTTAGTTATAATTGTAGGAATGATTCCATAAAATACATAAATTTAGGCTTTAAGGAATGTTTCAAAATTATTATTTTTATAATCTTTTGCAAATTTTTACCACAAAAAATTTTAAGGGTTGGGGGCGCAAAAAAACAGGAAAATTTGCTGTAGTGTGCCATAGAATCTTTGGCGGAGATTTGACATTGCTTGAAGATGGTTTTGTCCGCTCACTCGGGCTTGGGGTGGAAAATTCCCCAAGTTTTAGCGTGGTAGAGGATAAGCTTGGAATCTATTATGACGCGACACGCCCTAGCACATTAGAAAATCTGCTCAACACCTATGATTTTGATTCTAACCCGCAACTTCTTGCGACTGCAAGGGAAGCAATGCGTCGCATTGTGCAGTATAATATTTCTAAGTATAATTGCTCCAAAATGCTTCCACAGGATTATTTTGCCAAAGATTCTGGCGCAAAAAGAATCTTGATTATCGCGCAGACGAATCACGATTCTAGCTTATTGTATGGTTATGGGGAAAGGTTTAGCACAAGTGAGATGATAGAGGCTGCATACAAAGAAAACAAAGGTGCAAAAATTTATCTCAAAATCCACCCCGATGTCCTAAGTGGCAAGCGGCAATCCGATATTCTTAAGCACGAGATTCCGCCCTTTTGTGAAGTGATAACGGAGGATTTTAATTCCCTTTCTTTGCTGAAATGTTTTGACAAAGTCTATACAAAAACTTCACAAATGGGCTTTGAAGCTTTGCTTGTAGGCTGTGAGTGTGTTTGCTTTGGAATGCCTTTTTATGCGGGTTGGGGGCTAACACAGGATAAACAAACTTGCGCAAGGCGGAATCGCAAACTAAGCTTAGAGGAGGTTTTTGCTGCAAGTTATATCCTCTATACGCGGTATTTTAATCCTATCTACAACCGCAAAAGCGATATTTTGGACACTTTAGAAACGATTAAAAATTATCGTTATGAAAGGAATCCCAAAAAGGCTTTTATGTTTGGATTCTCTCTTTGGAAGCACCATTTTATTTTTGGATATTCGCGCAAAAAGCCTAATTTTATTCAACCCTTTTTGAAAGAATTTCAACCGCAAAACATTCTTTTTATCAATCCTCTTTGGGCAAATGCTTTGGATTTAGCTTTGAAAAAAGGCTTAGATAAGGAAAGTGTGATTTTTGTTTGGGGCAGAAAGGAGTTTAGAGCAGTGGAATCCTATGCAAAGGCAAATGCGATTCCACTAGTTCGCGTAGAAGATGGCTTTATCCGCTCACTTGCTTTGGGTTCTGACCTCACACGCCCTTTTTCTTTGGTTTTTGATGATAGGGGGATTTATTTTGATTCTACCGCGCCAAGCAAACTAGAGGAGATTTTGCAAAATACGCAATTCTCGCACGAGATTTTGCAAGAGGCAAAGGATTTAAAAGAGCAAATCCTAAAGAAAAAAATCAGCAAATACAATATAGATTCTCACGCGATTCTTCATCTCCCGCAAGAGAAGCCAAAGATTCTTGTCGTTGGGCAGGTAGAAGATGACGCCTCAATTCGTTTTGGCGCGGCTGGGAGGACGAATCTTTCTTTGTTACAACAAGCAAGAGAGGAAAATCCGCAGAGTTATATCCTCTACAAGCCCCACCCCGATGTATTAAGCGGGAATCGCGCGGGGCATATCGCGCCGCAAATTGCATTAAAATATTGCGATGAGATTCTTGAGAATGTGAGTTTGCCCTCTGCGATAGAAGTCGTAGATGAGGTGCATACACTCACTTCGCTTAGCGGGTTTGAGGCTTTGTTGTATCGCAAAAGGGTGGTTACTTATGGAATGCCTTTTTATGCGGGTTGGGGGCTAACACAGGATAAACAAACTTGCGCAAGGCGGAATCGCAAACTAAGCTTAGAGGAATTGTTTTGCGGGGCGTATCTCCTCTATCCGCGCTATATCCACCCCAAAACACTAGAGCTTTGCGCGCCAAGCGTATTGGTAGAAGCGTTGGAGCAAGAGAGACAAAGGATTCAAAGGCATAAGTTTTATGCTTTTAAGATGCGGCTTTATTCTTTTGTTTCAAGGAAAGTACAAAGATTGTTGAGGGCATTGAAATAAAACCGCAAGGATTTTAAAGACTTTGCAATGGAATCTTTACAAGCGAGATTCTATCATTTAGATTGTCGCGTCATTTGCTTCGCTCATTTCTCGCAATGACGCAGTAGTAAATTGTTGCCACGAATCGCAAGAATGCGTTATTTTAAGATTCTAGGCAAAGTAATACCTTGTTGGTTTTGGTATTTGCCCTTTTTGTCTTTATAACTAACTTCACAAGGTGCGTCTCCCTCCAAAAACAACACTTGTGCGATTCCCTCGTTTGCATAGATTTTTGCAGGAAGCGGCGTGGTGTTGCTAATCTCAATCGTAATATGCCCTTCAAATTCTGGCTCAAAAGGTGTAACATTGACGATAATTCCACACCGCGCATAAGTGCTTTTCCCTAAACAAATAGCTAAAATATTACGTGGAATCTTAAAGTATTCAATCGTTCTTGCAAGTGCAAAGGAGTTGGGCGGCACGATACATACATCGCCGACAAAATCTACTACATTTGCCGCGTCAAAATTCTTTGGATCTACCACCATTGCATTAATGTTAGTAAAAATCTTAAACTCATTGCTTACGCGAATATCATAACCATAGCTTGATAATCCAAAACTCACCACGCCTTGCCCCACTTGATTTTCGCAAAAGGGTTCAATCATCGCGTATTTTTGTGCCATTTCACGAATCCATCGGTCTTCTTTTAGTCCCATTTGATTCCTTATTTATTTTTTAAATTAAATTATGATATTATAACAGATTAAATAAACAAAATTCTTTGGAAAGTCCAAAGGAATTTGGGAATCTATTTCAAAAAGGCTTAAGAATGAATTTTAAAGAGATAAAAGAGCTCATAGAAATCTTTGACGCAAGCAATCTGAATCGTCTTAGTATTTCACAAGAAAATTCAACCATTAAACTTCAAAAAGGGCAAAATTGCGCAACAGCAGTGGTTGTAGAATCGCAAAATGCTCCGGTTAGCGCGACTTTGCAAGCCCCACAAAGCCTTCCACAAATCGCCCCTGTCGCTTCTGCTCCCGCTGCGCCAGTTTTAGCAGGAGAGACGATAAATTCTCCAATGGTCGGCACATTTTATCGTTGTCCTTCGCCCGATACTCCCGCATATGTGAATGCAGGAGATAAAGTCAAAAAAGGGCAAACATTGGGAATCATTGAGGCGATGAAAATTATGAATGAGATTGAAGCAGAGTTTGATTGCGTTATCAAAGAGATTATTCCAAGCGACGCAACACCTGTGGAATACAATTCTCCCTTGTTTGTGGTGGAGAGAATCTAATGCAAGAAACACCAAAAGAAATCCATACCATTTTAATTGCGAATCGCGGAGAAATTGCCTTAAGGGCGATTCGCACGATTAAAGAAATGGGAAAAAAAGCCATTGCGGTATATTCCACAGCGGATAAAGACGCGCATTATTTGGATTTAGCAGACGCGAAGGTCTGTATTGGAGGGGATAAATCAAGCGAGAGTTATCTCAATATTCCAGCCATTATTTCGGCTGCGGAGCTCTTTAATGCAGACGCAATTTTTCCCGGATATGGATTTTTGAGTGAGAATCAAAATTTCGTTGAAATTTGCAAGCACCACAAAATAGAGTTTATAGGACCAAATCCTGATGTAATGGCGTTAATGAGCGACAAAAGCAAGGCAAAAGAAGTAATGAAAAATGCAGGTGTGCCTGTGATTCCGGGTAGTGATGGCGCGGTTTCCTCTAAAGAAGAAGCCTTGAATCTTGCTAAAGAAATCGGCTATCCTGTGATTTTAAAAGCTGCAGCAGGAGGCGGTGGGCGCGGTATGCGTATTGTAGAAAAAGAAGAAAATATGTTCAATGCCTATCTTGCTGCTGAAAGCGAAGCAATTAGTGCGTTTGGCGATGGCACAATTTATATGGAAAAATTCATTGACCAGCCAAAACACATTGAAGTGCAGATTCTTGCAGATAAACACGGAAATGTTTTACATGTAGGCGAGAGGGATTGTTCATTGCAACGACGACACCAAAAGCTCATTGAAGAATCTCCCGCCCCGACATTAGAGCCAAAAACGCGTGAGAAATTGTTACAAACTGCCATTACTGCGACAAAAGCGATAAAATATGTTGGCGCAGGCACTTATGAGTTTTTGCTAGATTCCAATCAAAACTTTTATTTTATGGAGATGAATACGCGCTTGCAAGTAGAACACCCTGTAAGCGAGCTAGTTAGTGGGCTAGATATTATTGAGCTGATGATTAGAATCGCAGAGGGGCAGAGTTTGCCCAAGCAAGAGGAAATCCATTTCAAAGGTTGTGCAATGGAATGTAGAATCACAGCAGAAGACCCTGTGAAATTTTATCCTTCAGCAGGTAAAATTACGAAATGGATTGCGCCCGGTGGCGGTAATGTGCGTCTTGATACGCACGCGTATGCGGGCTATGTTGTGCCAATGTTTTATGATTCTATGATTGGCAAGCTGATTGTATGGGGCAAGAATCGCAAAGAAGCAATTGCGAGAATGTCGCGTGCTTTAGATGAGTTTTGCATTGAGGGAATCAAAACAACGATTGCTTTTCATCAAGAAATGATGAAAAACGAGGATTTCAAGAGAGGAGTGATTCACACGAAGTATTTAGAGCAGAAAATGGCAAATAAAGCAGAAAAGAAGTAAAAGTGGAATGGAAAATGCTTGTAATTTTGAAAATATTGCAAGGAAGCAATCTAACGATTTAAGGAGAGAAAATGAAAATCGGAAATACACAAGTTGCAAATGAAAGTTTGATTAGCCTAAATAAAGCAAAAGAGAATGAAAAAGATGCGTTAAAGAAAATCTCATCTCCTCGTCCATTAGAAGCGACAGATGGTGCGAGTTTGGCTTTGGCAAATGCGCTTTTATCTCAAGCAAACTCAATGTCTCAGGGAATCCGTAATGCAAATGACGCGCTCGGCGTAATGCAAATTGCAGACGCGACACTTTCTAACATTACAGATTCTGCGATTCGTATGAATGAACTTTCTGTGGCTTTGGGAAATCCTGCATTGAATAATGAACAAAGGGCAATGATTGAAAGCGAAGCAAATGCATTAACTCAAGCAATGAGCGACGCAACAAGTCAAGCAGTTTTTAATGGTAGAAATGTTTTTAGCGGACAAATGAGTTTTGTAACCGGCAATGGAACAGAAAGTATCAATATGCAAGCCCCCAATGTTTCAGGCTTGAATGTCAATAATCAACAAAGCATTTTGGATTTTATTAACAATGTTAATATGAGCCGTGCAGACATTGGTTCTGCAATGAATGGAATCCAATCTGGCGTGAATGCAAGTATGAATACTGTGGTAAATCTAAAAGCTGCGGAGGGTGGATTGATGAAAGATGATTTAGCGGAAAATTACAATCAATTAAATTCTGCGAAACTAAGAGAAAATGCTTCTCTTTATGTTGCGTCTTTTAATGCACAATATTTGCAAAGTCGCTTAGACGCATTGCTTGGCTAATTGATTTTTCTTAAGCTTCACGGATAATCTTCTTAAATATGTAAAAGCAAAGAGATTCTCCTTTCTCTTTGTGTTTTTATTTCTCCTTAAAATAATTTAAAAACGATGGGTTATATCTTGTGTTTAAAATCATTGCTTTTATGGTAAGATTCTGCTTTTAAGTGTCCCCATATAAAAGGATTTTTAATGTTTTTTAGCAAATATTCTGCAAGTGGTAATGATTTTATTCTCACGCATACTTTTGGCACTCAAAAACGCGCATTTGACAAACTCGCACAAAAGATTTGCAATCGTCATCAAGGCGTTGGCGCAGATGGCTTGATTATCTTAAAGCCGCATTTGGAATATGATTTTGAATGGGAGTTTTATAATTGCGATGGCAGTATCGCGCAAATGTGCGGAAATGGGAGTCGTGCCGCGGCAATGTATGCGTATCATCAAGGAATCGCAGGCGAAAGACAAAGCTTCCTAACGCTCGCAGGTGTCATTAATGTAACGATAGAAAATAATAAGGCGGAGAGTGCGTTAAGCGGCGTGAAAGTTTTGCAAGAAAATATCTGTGAATTGGACAATACTTGGGCGTTGATTGATACAGGAGTGCCGCATTTGGTTTGCGAGAAAAAGAATGCACTAAGCAAGGAGGATTTGCGCTCTTTGCGCCACAAATATAATGCAAATGTCAATGTAGCGGAAGTTTTGCAAGATAGAGTGATAGCACGCACTTTTGAACGCGGAGTAGAAGATGAAACGCTTGCGTGTGGCACGGGAATGGCAGCAATGTTTTATTATCTGTTTTCTCAAGCTAAGATTCCAAATCCTTGTCTCTTTAATCCTGCAAGCGGGGAGGAAGTGTTTGTAAGAGAAAGCGAGGGAAAATTACTTTTAAAGGGTGAAGTGCATAAAATTTGTGATTTTGCAATATAGAATCCTACAAAGTTAGACTTGCGCCCGCGATTCCATTTGTCGTCCTTGCTGGCGCAGTGGTAATTTGTTTAAACTTTTGGTATGATTTTGAAAATTTTATTCTTAAGGAAATATTGTGAGTTTTTGTATTTTATTTGGTGGAAAGTCCTACGAACACGAAATTAGTATCGTTAGCGCGATTGCTCTAAAGAAATTATTACCGCAAGTGAAGTATTTTGTTTTTTTGGACACTTTGCATAATTTTTATTTGATTCCAATACAAAATATGCAATCTAAATTTTTCAGCTCTAAAGAATACACAAAAGCACAAAAAATTTACCCCAAAAAAGACGGATTTTATCTACGCACGCTTTTTGGAGAAAAGCCTCTTAATCTACCGATTCTTATTAATCTTATCCACGGAGGAGACGGAGAGGACGGAAGTGTAGCGAGTTTGCTAGACTTTTATGGGATTCCTTATATTGGTCCGCGCAATCCCGCGTGTGTGTTAAGCTTTGATAAGGAGCTAACGAAGTTGCTAGCCAAAGGTCGTGGGGTTTTGAGCCTTGAATATCGTGTGCTGTATCGCGATATGCCTATACCGAAGGATTTAACTTTCCCATTGATTATTAAACCCGCTAGACTTGGAAGTTCTATTGGAATTAGCATTGTAGAATCGCAAGAAAAACTACAATATGCACTAGAATCTGCTTTTGAATTTGATGAAAAAGTCCTTATTGAGCCTTTTATAGAGGGAATCAAAGAGTATAATTTGGCGGGTTTTAAGTCCAAAGAGGGAATGCGGTTTTCTTTTGTGGAAGAGCCAGAAAAAAAGAAATTTTTAGATTTTGAAAAAAAATATTTGGATTTTTCACGCACAGGCAATGCAAAAGAGGCAGAAATTAGCGAGGAATTGAAGCTAGCTTTGCAAGAGAATTTCAGCAAACTTTATGAAAATTTGTTTGAAGGAGCTTTGATTCGTTGTGATTTTTTTGTCAAGGACAATCAATGCTATTTAAATGAAATTAATCCGATTCCGGGAAGCCTTGCAAATTATCTCTTTAAAGACTTTCAAGAATCCCTAAGCCAGCTTTCTAAAGCACTTCCAAAACCCAGTGAAATCAAAGTTGCCTATGAGTTTTTACATCAAATTCAATTTGCAAAAGGCAAATAATGGCGCAAAAAAGATTGGATTATAAAGGGCAGAGTTTCTCCCTCTCGTATGAGATATTAGAATCCCAAAATCTTTCCGCTCCCACACTTGTGATTTTGCACGGTTGGGGTGCTAGTAAAGCTCTGATGAAACAAGCTTTTAGTGGGTTTTTTAAGGATTTTAAACATTGTTATGTGGATATGCCCGGATTTGGAAATTCTCCCACCCCACCTTTTGCGCTGAATACCTACGACTATGCCGAGATTTTAAAAAGTTTTTTAGGGCAACTTTCCCTGATTCCTAGCCATTGTAGCATTATGGGGCATAGTTTTGGCGGGAAAGTCGCGACTTTGTTAGAGCCTAAAGAATTAATTTTGCTAAGCAGTGCAGGGATTCAAATGCCAAAAAGCTTTAAAGTGCGATGTAAAATTGCACTTGCTAAATCTTTGAATCGGTTTGCGCCAAGATTAAGCAGAATCTTTAAGCAATTCTTGCGTTCAAAAGATGTAGAAAATATGGACGAAGTGATGTATCAGACTTTTAAAAATGTTGTAGATGAGGATTTTACAAGTGTATTTGCAGATTTTAAGAATCCGTGTTATATTTTTTGGGGAGAAAGAGACCTTGCCACACCTTTAAAATCGGGCGAACAAATCCACACATTGATACCAGATTCTAAATTTTTTGTTTTAGAGGGCGACCATTTTTTCTTTTTGAAAGGCGCAAAAGAGATTGAAAAACTTTATTTAAACATTAAAAAATAAATAAAATTTATCTAAAATTCGCTAAAATTGCACAATTTTTTATTTCAAGGATTCTTTTTTGCAAAGCATTGATATTTTCATTATGGCAACGCGTTGGATTTTTCTTATCGCATTAGGTTACTATGTGATGATAAATCTTCAATGGTATCATTACAAGATTATGCGCGTATTGTTTAGGCATCATAAGCAGAAATGGCATTTGTTTTATTTCGTGCTTCCTGTTATTTATTTTATTTTAATACCGAATAATCTTTATTGTTATATTGGATTGTATCTTTATGTTATTTTGCTAGGTGTATGGATTTTTTATTTGAGCAAACGATTGGTTTTGACAAGTAGGGTTCTGCGATTTTTCGGGTTATACATTGCCTTTATTTTATTTAATGAATTATTGCTTTTAAAAGTTGAAGAATATTCTATCTTAATTCAAATTGTCTATCTCTTCCCGCTTTTTATTTCTATTACTCTTTCTTCTTTGATAGAAAGAATTCTGCTTAATCGTTACAAAAAACTTGCTTTAGATAAACTAGATAGTATGCCAAACCTTACAATCATAGCAGTTACAGGGAGCTATGGTAAAACAAGTTTAAAAAACTTTTTGTTTCAAATGTTGCAGGAGAGTTTTAAAGTTTATGCGACACCAAGAAGCGTCAATACACTCACAGGAATCATTGCAGATATTAATCAAAATCTTTCCCCATTAACAGATATTTACATCGTAGAAGCAGGTGCTAGGGGTGCAGGCGATATTAAGGAGATTGTGGATTTGCTTTCTCCACAGGTTGCAGTTGTTGGAAAAATCGGTGAAGCACATATTGAGTATTTTAAAAGCATAGAAAATATTTATAGTGCAAAATATGAAATTTTAGAGAGTAAGGAGTTAAGACGGGCTTATATCTATGAGGGCAACATTCAGCCAAGCTATTGTCCTGTGAGGATTGTTAATTTTCCTAAAAATGCAAGTGAAATAGTCGCAACGCTTGAGGGAACAAGCTTTGTTCTTAAAGTTGATGGTAAGAAATTAGAATTTAAAACGCGTATTTTAGGTGCGTTTAATGTGATTAATATTAGTGCGGCGATTGCGGTTGCAAAGGATTTGGGCGTCAGTGATGAACATTTGATAAAACGAGTGCAAAAGCTAGAACCCATCAATCACCGCTTAAGCAAGATTATTGTGAATGAAAAGATTATTTTAGATGATAGTTATAATGGAAATCTTGATGGAATGCTTGAAGCGATTCGTCTTTCGTCTTTGCATAAGGGCAAGAAAATCATTGTAACGCCGGGTCTTGTAGAAAGCTCTAAAGAAGCAAATACCCAATTAGCTGAAGCTATTAGTGAAGTGTTTGATTTGGCAATTATTACAGGAGAACTTAATTCTAAATTGTTGCGCAAACATATTCGCAAGCCTCAAAAAATCGTTCTTAAGGACAAGGCACACATTGAGCATATTTTAAAGACAACCACAGATAGTGGCAATTTGATTCTTTTTGCTAATGACGCACCAAGCTATATTTAAAGGGTGAGAGGATACAACGAATGGAGCATTTGTATGCACCTTGGAGAAGTGGGTATTTCAAAGATAAAAGCACAGAGTGTGTATTTTGCGCAATTTCTAAAGGAGATTCTCCTCTAAATGCAGAATCCAAATCTCTCTGTGAGGGTAGGGATTCCACTGCGCTGCAAGAAGCCGACTTTGTCAATCACGTTTTTTATCGTGATGATAAAGTCTTTTGTGTGATGAATAAGTTTCCCTACACACCCGGACATTTTTTGATTATTCCCCATACACATATCCCTTCGCCGGAGGCTTTAGATGTAGAAATTTGGCTACAAATGCAAAGAATTGCACAAAAAGGTGTCGCACTTTTAAAAGAGTTTGGTGCGCAAGGAGTGAATCTAGGAATGAATATTGAACGTGCGGGAGGTGCTGGGATACCAGAACATCTACATCTACATTTGATTCCACGTTTCATTGGGGATACAAATTTCTTTACAACGATTGGCGATTCTCGTGCCTATGGAGTGGATTTTGATGAGATTTTCCAACGCATTTGTGAGTTGTCTCAAAAACTTTTAAGATGAGTAAATTAACTTTTAAAGGAGAAGTAATGGATAGAATTGCAGCGACTACTTTAGGTTTTTGCTTGATTGTTTGCAGTATTGTGTTTGGTGTGGGTGCGAACCTTGCCGTGAAAGAATTTCGCGCAGGTGAGCGTAGTGTAGTTGTCAAAGGCTTGAGTGAGCAAGAAGTATTCGCAGATGTGATGATTTTACCCCTTAGATTTCGTCTTGCAAACAACGACTTGCACGCGCTTTATACTGAAGTAGAGCGCAATTCTCAAAAAATTGTGGAATTTTTAGAGAAAATGGGGTTTGAGAAAAGCGAGATTACAATCGGTTCGCCCAATATTACCGATAAGCTTAGCAATGATTATGCGGACGATAGAAGGGTAACTTATCGTTATTCTGGCAGCGGTGAGGTGATTTTATACACAAAGCAAGTGGAACTTGGGCGAGAAGTATTTGGACGCATTACAGAGCTTGGACAAGAGGGAATCGCAATCAACATTAATACTTATGATGTAGAATATAGTTATACGCAACTCAATTCCATTAAGCCGCAAATGATTGAAGAATCTACACTCAATGCAAGAGAGGCTGCACAGAAGTTTGCTAAAGATTCTAATAGTAAGCTTGGCGGAATCAAACGCGCAACACAAGGGCAGTTTAGTATTAGCAACCGAGACCAAAATACGAGACACATTAAGAATGTGCGCGTCGTTTCTACGATAGAGTATTATTTGGAGGATTAACCTCCTATCCTTGCGACTCCCAACCCAACACCACTAAAGGAATCCCTAATGTATTGCACTTCCAACACAATGTTTAATCCCCATTCAGCCAAAGAAAGAATAAAAAATCATTTAGCTTATAAACTAGGTTTAGTCTTAATAGAATATGGCAAACAAAGAAAAGGAATCCCAAACAACCCCCTCTTTCTTAATGAGGATTTGCTTTCTAATCCTCAATCCTTCCAAACCAATACAATCCATAAAACCACAACAACAAACTCTCCTATTGTTTCTAATTCTCAAGAATCTATTTCTGTGCGGGGGGGGGGGGGTATTGAACAGTATTAAGATTCCTTTTATCTTTTTATTTTTTTAAAACTTCTATTAACAATATTGAAAAAAAAACAATCCAATAAAAAACAAAACCAATA
>NZ_JAIEFA010000040.1 GCF_029067145.1 Helicobacter sp.
AAATTATATAATTATGTTAAAATTAAGCTTCACTTTCTAAAACTTTAAGAGATTACAAGGACATTAAAATGAAAAATCCTTTATTTAAATTTTTCTTTAGTGGAATCATCGTGACTTTTATGTTGCTTTTTAATGCTTGTTCGGCTTTAAACCCAAATCCTAGTATCAATAGCTCGCTTACTCCCCCAAAGGATATTCGCGTATTAAGCGATATTAATACCAATGCTTTTGAATGGACTTCCGTTCAAGACCCAGAAGTCGCAGGCTATTATGTCTATCGCAAAAAAGCACAAGAGCAAAATTTCAGCAAAATTGCTACATTAGATTCGCGTTTTATCACACATTACGCGGATAATAAACTAGATTCCAATACTGAATATATTTATCAATTTGCTTCGTTTGATAAGCAAAAAAATGTCTCTCCTTTTTCTGAAACTATCAGCGCAAAAACACATTCTATCAGTGCTGTAAGCTATGTAGAGGCTATTAGCAACTATCCAAGAAAGGTAAAAATTATTTGGAATCCTCATCAAGATACGCGTGTAAGTGGCTATATTGTTGAGCGCAGAGACAAAAATGGAAATTGGCAAGAAATCAGCAAGATTCAAAATCGCCTACTTGTAGAATATTTGGATACTAAACTAGACGATGGCACGACTTATGAATATCAAATCTATGCTTATAACGCAAATGGCTCACGCTCGCTACCCTCTAAAAGTGTCCAAGCTACTACCAAGCCAAAACCTGTGCAAATTACTAATTTTAAGGCAACAAATAATATTCCAAAACAAATTAATTTAAGTTGGAATTTACACAAAAACCCTGAAGTAACTTCTTATAAGATTTTGCGCTCTAGCTTTATTTCTAGTTTTTACACTACGCTTGCCACGCTTCCTAGCAACACAGATTCGTATCAAGATTTGATAGGCAAAGACGGCGAACAATATAGCTACAAAATCGTTGCTACCGATAAAGATGGGATAGACAGCTTAGAAACAGGACCTATTAGCGGCTCAACTCTTGCGGTTCCTAATGCACCAAACATTACCTATGCACGCATTGAAAATGGTTCTGTTGTACTCAAATGGAATCCCACTGATAATCGTGCCACAGAGTATATTGTTTATAAGAAAGATTCCTTATTTTTTGGAGAAACCTTGCGTTACAATAAAGTCCTCACAACGGAATTTATTGACAAAGAAGTCAAGGCGGGCGAAAAATATTATTATCGCGTCAGCGCAATAGACAAGAATGGATTAGAATCCAAAACATCGCAAGAAGTTGTGCTTTCTCTACCCAAATAAGACGACAATGCCACATTTTAAAACTACGCAACTCAAACTTCCCAATCTCCCCTTGAAAGTTACAAATTCTTTAGGGGAATTTTGCTTTATGCAAGTGTTTCATTCAACACAGAATCCCCATTTTGCTTTGTTGCAAGTTTGTTTTAACCCCAAAGATTCCAAAGAAAAAACCAAAAATTTTTTCCTAGAAATCAAAACGCGCCTGAAAACTCCGCACAAAACCAAAGAAACTATTGTTCATTTGGATAAAAATTCGCGTATTTCTCCTATTGAAATCATCAAAAGTGCATTAAAAATTTTAATGGATTTTCAAGATTCTATTCTTTCACATAATTTAAATGGCAAAAGTCAAGCATTAGAGCGCAAACTTCCATTCATTAGAGAAATTGGGGATTTTTTGGATTTTGAAAATCTTTTAAAGACTTTTACAAAAGAATCTCAAATATCCAAAAGCTCAAATTCTCTGCCAAAAGTTTGGCTAGAAATCGGCTTTGGTAGCGGGAGACATTTGCTGCATAATGCTAAAAATTATCCAGAGATTCTGCACATTGGCTTAGAGATTCATTCTCCCTCATTGGAACAAGTAGCGCGTCAAATTGGGCTTTTGGGGCTTAAAAATGTTTTGATTCTTAACTATGATGCGCGGATTTTTTTAGAAATTTTACCCTCCAATGCTTTAGATAAAATCTTTGTGCATTTTCCTGTGCCTTGGGACAAACAGCCACATCGTAGAATCCTAAGTCAAGCTTTTTTAGCCCAAAGCGCCCGCGCGCTAAAAGAAAATGGGATTTTACAACTGCGCACCGACAGCCTAGATTATTTCAATTATGCAAAAAATCTTGCACAAGATTTCAAAGCAGATTTTCAAACACAATCACAGATAAACGCACAAGAGGCGATTATTAGCAAATATGAAGCCAGATGGTTAAGGCAAAAAAAAGATATTTACACTCTTGAATTTCTCGCCCTGCACTCAAGTGCCTCGCGCAAGCTAGATTGTGACTTTGCCTTTTTGGATTCTGCCGCGCAACCTTTATTATTTTTGCCCAAAAACTTTCAAAAAACAAAAATTGTGCAAAAGGATTATTTTTTACATTTGGAAGATTTATTAATCAGTCCTTGCGATTCTCCCTCCCCTTCTTGTTTGCTTAAAATTTCCTTTGGAGATTTTAATTATCCTCAAACGCGTTATACTATGCAAACAAATCGTCTTGCATATTTCAAAGAGAATCCATTGCCTACTTATCTCAATCACAAGGCACATCAGCAACTCTTACAATTAATCCAAAATAACTTCAGTCTTTATAAGGAATCCTAAATGGACGCAATTATTCAAGCAAAAAATATGAATTTAGGTTACAAAAACGAAATCATTATCAAAAATGCGAGCTTTAGTATTTACCCTAAAGAATTTGTTTTTATTAGCGGTCCAAGCGGGAGTGGTAAAAGCACCTTAATGCGCTCTATTTATGGGGATTTAGCACTTAAAAGCGGCTCTTTGGAAGTTTGCGGAATAGAAATGTTTAAGGCAAATAAAAAAAATATTGAAATCTTGCGCAGACATTTAGGCATTATCTTTCAAGATTATAAATTAATCAAGGATTTTAATGTAGAAAAAAATGTTATGCTTCCTATGATTATCGGAGGATTTACCAAAGAATCTTGCCAAGCTCAGACAGATAGGCTTTTAGCCCACATTAAACTTTCCCACAAAGGGAGCAAATATCCTTTAGAGCTAAGTGGAGGGGAACAACAACGTGTTGCTATGGCGCGCGCACTCTCCCATAATCCCCTTTTGATTCTTGCCGATGAACCAACAGGAAACCTAGACGACTACTCCTCAGAAGTAATTTGGAGCTTACTTAAGGGCGTCAATGTGCAACTTGGAATCACGGTTGTTGTAGTAACGCACAGAATCCCAGAAACTCTAGGAGTCAATTATCGCCATTTTCATATTGAAGAAGGGGTCATCTATGAACTCTCTTAAAAATCACTTAAGCCTTATTATTCCACTGATTGCTTTACTTTT
Source organism: Helicobacter sp. (assembly GCF_029067145.1). Taxonomy (GTDB): domain Bacteria; phylum Campylobacterota; class Campylobacteria; order Campylobacterales; family Helicobacteraceae; genus Helicobacter_D. The sequence goes on from NZ_JAIEFA010000040.1 coordinate 3,334, forward strand.
TGCACTAGAAAGCATTTTGCTTATTTCTCGCACTCTAAATGATTACGAAAGTAAGTTGGGTAAAAACTACGCAATTATTCTTGCAAGCACTAAAGAATTGAATTTAGAACTTTTGCGTAACAAAATCAGTGAGGCACAAGACTTAACTCTAATTGATTCTAAAATTGTTTTAGATAGATTGAGCAAAAACATTAGCCAAGCCAATATTGTTTTGCTCAAAAAATCCCTCCCGAGATTCTATTCTTTAACCCTCAATGTTTATCCTAGCAGCTCGCGTTTAGAAAATATCCACAAAACTTTAAGCACATTAGAGGGCGTCTCTCGGATTGAAACTTTTACTAAAAGTCATAGTCAAATCTATCAACTTCTTTTGATTATCAATGGTAGCACAATGATTTTTTCAAGCCTTATTGCATTAATTAGCTTGCTTTTAATGTTTAAACAAATTGAAATTTGGAAATTTCAACATTTAGAAAGAATGGAGATTATGACTTTGCTCGGAGCACCGCTTTGGATGCGCTCTCAAGTTTTATTCCGACTTGCTTGTTTAGACACTATCCTTGCAACTCTTATCGTTGCTAGCGGTTTGGTTTATATCTCACAGAATCCTACTTTGCTGATTTTCTTGCAAGAATTAGGTTTAAATCCAGAGATTTTTTCACCCATTTTAGATTCTATTGTATTGCTTTTAACAGGGCTTGCTGTCTCTCTGATTTCAGTATGGATTGTGAGCCTACAACACAGGGATTAAGGATTTTTATGCGTATTTATCTGCTTTTTCTTATTTTTTTCTCTCTCTGTTTTAGTGCAAATGAAAAGGAAATTACTAAAAAAATCAGCCAAAATCAAAATACTTTAGAAGACAAAAAGCGACAAGAAAAGCAAATTAATGCTAAACTCCAAGAGTTAGGCAATGCAATCAATCTCCAAAAAGAAGAAAATAAAATACTTCAAAAAACAATCAAAGAAAATGAACAAAATATCGCCAAAAATCAAAAGGAATATGATTCTAAATCTGCTTTAATCAAAAAACTTAGCAATAATCAAGATTCTTTATTTCAAACGCGCAAACAAATTGAATTTGAAATGATGGATTTAATTCTCAAAGATGTTTCCTTTGCGATTCTGCTAAACGACTTCCAGCCAGAATCTATTCAAGACTTAATAACAGAAGAGGCATTTAAATCCTTAAGTGAAGCTACAAAAAGACACTTAAGCACACTGAGCGACAAACAAAGCGAAGTAATTGCCAACCTCCATTCCCTACAAACCGAAATCACACAATTAAAAAATTTTCTTGAAGTGGAAAACAAAAAAAGAACCCATTTAAAGGCACTACAAAGCGAACAAGAAACATTGATTGCAAACTATCAAAAAGAAATTACAAAATACAATAAAGAATTACAAAAAATCGTCCAAGAACGCGATGAAGTACAAGGGATTCTTGTAAATCTCAATATTCTTAAAAGTCAAGAAGAAGAAAAACGCAAAAAACGCGAGGAACTAGCCAAGACTAAACCCACAGAATCACAAGTTATAGAATCCCAAACATCTTCTAAAACAGCAAGCAAGGATTCGCCCAAAAACACAAAAACTTCTAATACTTCAAAAGCCAAAGATGATTTTGATGTGCGCCAAGTTGCTAGCTCTTACCACAATATCGGAACAACCAAGTACAAAGGCGCTAAGACAATTGCTCCTTTAGAAAATTTTACGATTGAAAAACATTTTGGACCTTATTTTGACCCCGTGTATAAGATGAAAGTTTTTAATGAATCTGTAACTTTAGCTCCAAAAGGAGATGATAAAGTCAAAAGCGTTTTAGATGGAAAGGTTGTATTTGCTAAGGACACTCCGATTCTTAAACGTGTCGTCATCATCGAACACAAAGACAATATGCACACAATCTATGCACAATTAGATAAAATCGCACCCACAATAAAACCCGGTAGCACCGTCAAAAAAGGCTACACTATCGGACGCGTAGATAATGCTTTGAAATTTGAAGTAACTCTTAAAGACAAACACATTGACCCGCTAGAACTCATTTCCTCTAAAAACCTTTAAATTATATTATTACACTTGTGCATAAAAAACTTCATAGCGCAAAAAAGAGAATTTTTAAAAAATTTTAAAAAATTTAATTATTTACTCTTTATTTTTTTAAATAATATCCGATATACTTCCATAAATAATAACTAGGAATATTAAAAAGGAGGTTACTATGACTATTTCTGAAAATGGAATGAATATTGCTAGCACTCAAGTGAATACTTACTCTACGCAAGGAAGCGCAAGTAATCAAAATAGCCCAAAACTGCAAGAGTCAATGACCCAAGCAGAACAAGTGCAAGTAGAGATTGATAAATCAAGTGAAGAGCAAAAGATTCAAGAACAAAAGCAAAAACTCAATGAATTAGCTCAACAACTTAACAAAGAGCTTAATCCACTGAATACAAATGTTACCTTTGGGTTTAATGAAGATATTGAAGGGCTTTTTGTAACCGTGAGTGAAAAAGATACCAATCGCATCATTCGCAAGATTCCAAGCGATGAAGCAATGAGACTTATGGCAAAAATGAAAGAGGTAGTCGGGATTATTTTCGACAAACAAGCTTAAGAAAAAGCCAATCTTAGAAAGGAGATTACTATGGCAGTAGGACAAATGGGCGTATTAGGAATTGCAAGTAACCTAAGTTGGGATACCCTTAATCAACTTAAGGACAATGATATTAAAAACCAAATTGACCCTATAACTAAAAAAATTGAAACCAATATGGAAAAGCAAACTGAGCTTACTTCGCTTTTGACTATGATGACTTCTTTGAATACAAACTTCAAGAATTTATCAGACTTTAGCACCTATCTAAAACGTTCTACTTCTGTTGAAGGTAGTGGTGTAAAAGCAACAGCGGGGGAAGGTTTGGCGATTCAAGATATTAAAATCAATGTCAAACAACTTGCGCAAAATGATGTCAATCAAGTAGGGTTGAAGTTTGCCACAAGAGATAGCGTTTTTAGTTCAGAAAACACAACTCTTAGCTTTTATCATAATGGCACGAATTATGATATTGAAATCAAAGCAGGTATGACTGTCTCAGAAGTCGGACAAGCTATCACAGATAAAACCAATGGCGCTGTAATGGGTATCATTATGAAAACCGGTGGAGACGAACCCTACCAATTAATGATTCAAGGCAAAGATTCTGGCGCACAAAACAAAATCTATTTTGGAAGCACATTAGAAAGTGCAGCAATGCCCGGGGGACAGCTCACAAGTGGAACGTTTGAAATTGAAATTGGCGGTCAAACAATTAGCATTGATTTAGCGAATGATGTCGAAACAAAGATTGGAAACACTGCTGAAAACAATGCCAAAGCACTCTTAAAAGCAATTAATGAAAAAATTGAAAACGACTCTAATCTAGCAAACATCAAAGATAAACTTGAAAACGGTGAAATTACCATAGGTTTAAATAGTACGGGTAAAGGCTTATTGTTTAACGATTCTAAAGGCGGAGAGATTAAAGTCAATATCACTGATGCAAAAGTCAAAGTCATTGAGGGCGGAAGTGAAGTTGATACAGATTTAGGATTTGTCAAAACTTCTGTTGGTGCTTCAAGTACAGATTTAATCAAGGGTTCAGCTGTGAGCAGTGGAGCATTAAGTGGAGCAATCACAATCAATGGAGAAAGAATTGACCTAAGCTCTATTAATACTGGTTCAGGTACAGGAAATGCCCAAGAAATAGCTAATAAAATTAACACAAATACGAATCTAAATGGCAAAGTCTCCGCAGAAGTTAAAGACGGAAAATTGGTCATTAATAGCCTAGATGGCAATAGTGTAAGAATTGGCGCAGAAGGAGCAGATTCTGCAGAACAAACCAAAGTTCTAAATTCCGTAGGCTTACAAATGGGTAGTTATGCAACAAGTCAGAGCTTTTTAGAGAAAATGGATATCACTAATATCCAAAAGGCACAAAATGCACAATTCACTTATAATGGGATTGAAATTGAACGTGATAAAAATAGTTTTGATGATGTTGTTTCTGGGCTTTCCTTAGAGCTTACAGCCGTTACAGAAGCAAACAAAGAAGTCATTGTGCGCGTTTCTCGTGATGATTCTGGAATCGCAGAAGAAATGGAAAAATTTGTAGAAAATTACAATACCATGTATAACAAAATCCAAGAATTAATGCGATACGATGAAGATACAGAAGTTGCGGGTGTTTTTAATGGAAATAGCGATATTAGGCAGATTCTTAGACAATTTAACTCCATCATCACCTCCAATGATATTAATGGGGATAATCTTGTCAAATATGGAATTTATTTTAACGATGATGGCACACTCAAAATGGATAGAGAGAAATTTGATTCTGCATTTAAAGAAGACCCAGACAAAGCGGTTGCATTCTTTAGAAGCACAACAAGTGTCTCACGCGGTATTAGCACTGAAGTAGATGGAGTTTTCACCAAGCTTCGCAATACAATGGACAAGTTAATTACAGGGAGCAATTCCACATTGAAACTCTTAGAAACTTCTTTGGTAGATGAGCAAAAAACTCTCAATGAAGATAAAACTAAAACACAAGAATACATTGATTCTCGTTATGAAACTATGGCAAGTAAATGGTCTGCTTATGACCAACTTATTGCTAAAACACAACAACAATCACTAGCAGTTCAAAATATGATTCAGTCCTTGTATTCTTCAAACTCATAGAAAGGAATCTTAAGAAATGAAAAGTAGTTTAGCCTACAATTCTTATCAACAAAATTCTGTCGCGGTGGAATCACCAGCAAAACTTGTTGAAATGCTATATGAGGGTATTTTACGCTTTGCTTCTATGGCAAAACGTTGTATTGATTCTCAAGATATTGAGAAAAAAATTTATTATATCAATCGCACCACAGATATTTTTGTGGAGCTTTTAAATTCGCTTGATTATGAAAAAGGCGGGCAAGTTGCTCATTACCTTACAGGGCTTTACACACATCAAATTAAGCTCTTAACTCAAGCAAATATGGAAAACAACAAAGATAAAATTGACATCGTGATTAAAGTAGTCAAAGGACTACTTGAAGCATGGAAAGAGGTAAATCATGAATTGGCTTAATGAATTAAAGGTGGCATATTTAAACAAAAATGATAGCAAACTCAATGAACTCTTGGATAATACTCCTATTTTAAAAACAAGAGATGAAATGTTTGAAGCATTGGCGGTAATGGAGCAAATCACAGAATATGCTAAGGCTCAAAAGGAAAAATTAAGCTTAGAAATGCGCAAGCTCAAACAAACTAAAAATTTCTTTCCTCAACAAGAAAATGCACAAAGGCTTAATATTTCTTTTTAATTGTTTGTATTAAAATACTCCTTTTAATTAAAGGAATATCAATGCAATGGAAACCTCTTGACATTGAAGATAAAGAACTACTTACGAGTTTCTTTACTTCTTGTAATATTCTTGTTTCGGATTTAACTTTTACAAATCTCTATCTTTGGCATTATGCGCGTCATATTAGTTGGGCTATTCTTAATGATTGCTTAATCATTAAGACACAATATCCTAACCAGAATCCTTTTATTTTCTATCCCATTCATAAACAAAACGACCTAGAAAGCAAAAAACGAACGATTCTGCAATTACAAGAAATCTGTAAGGCAAAAGGTTTAGGATTCTCTATCCATTCTCTAAGTCAGGCAGATAAAGAGGAATTAGAATCCCTACTCCCAAATACTTTTGACTTTATCTATCGCGAGGATAGGAGTGATTATATCTATTCTGCACCTGAACTTATTGAGCTAAAAGGCAAAAAATACCACAAGAAAAAAACACATTTAAATCGCTTCACTGAACGCTATTCCTTTACTTATGAAGCATTAAATACTAAAAACTTAGATGAACTTATCACTACTTATCAAAGTTGGTTTGGCAAAATCAGCGATACCGCAAGTGATGGCTTAAGAAACGAGTATGTAGGCATTATAGAATCCCTAAAGCAATTTTCTAAGCTAGATTTTAAAGGTGGAATCCTACGCGTAGAGGATAAAATCATCGCTTTTAGTTTCGGCGAGCCTCTTAATAGCGACACCGTAGTGATTCATATTGAAAAAGCCAACATTGAATATCAAGGGGCTTACCAAGCCATTAATCGCGAGTTTCTAGCGCACGAATGGAGTGCATATTCTTATGTGAATCGCGAGGAAGATTTAGGCATTGAAGGCTTGCGCAAAGCCAAACAATCCTATCACCCGCTTTTTTTACAAGCTAAATTTGACGCCACTTTAAAAATGGATTTTAAAAATTAGCTTAATTTTCCTCCAATACCTCTGAAGTCTCTACATTTTGCAACTCTTGATTCACATTTAAAATCTTAAGAATCTTTTGATTGCTTTTTGTGAGTGCTTTAAACTCTACACGTCTTGAAAGTTCTGGAGTTTCTAAAGGTTTTGCGAAAGACAATCCATTAGCGCGCAAAACACTAATAAGCCATTGCTTTTGGGCGTCAATTTGCCTATTGCTAAAACAATATTTCAGCACTTCTAATGCCCTTGCTTGCGAAAGTTCAGCATTACCCAAATAACGTGATTCTAGTGTATTGGCATTTTGCCATTCTGTGGAAGTATGCCCCTCAATACGAATCTCCTCAATATCTTGTTTGTATTTTTCTTGACTTAAGATTTTGATATAACGAGGGAAAAAATCGTCCAAAATCTCTTTGAAACGAATCTTAACTTCTTTTTGCCCTTGGTCAAACAAGATTTCCGGCTCTTTAAACCGCACCGTGTTGTCTGCATCAATCTCTGCATTCCAACGTTCTAAATTCTTAGAAAATTCAGAAACTAAATCCTGATAAAGGTCTGTTTGCAAATCTTTATGGGTTTTTGCAATATCACTCATCTGCTTGTTTAACTCCAAAAGTTCGGCATTTTGTATCGCAAGCTTTTTTTCTGTCTTGCTAATCACCACCATATAAGAGACGGCAATAAGCAAAAATATCATCATCACCCCCGCCATCATATCTGAAATGCTAATCCATTCGTTGCCTTTATAAGAATTTGCCATTAGCCTCTAGCTCCCATTAACTCGCGGATTCTACGCAAAAACCATTCATAGTCTTGGCGGAATCCCAAAGTAATATTTGAAAGCGCGCCGTCCAAATCTCCAAGCGATTTACAGAGATTTTCATTCAAGCTAGAAGTTTGGTGAAGAGAAGTAGCAATATTGGATTCTATGATTTTTAAAATCGTATCAATTTCTTTCCGATTACTTTCTAACGAAAGATAAGTTTTTTCCAATGCCCCGCTTAGATTCCTTTGCAATTTATTAAACTCGTTTAATAACTCTACACTCGCATTTCTTGGAGTTTCTATGCTTTGCTTTGTAAGAATCTCAAGGCTTGCAAGATAGTTTTTCGCCATTGTATCTAAAGCATTTTTGACATTTTTATCTAGCAAATTAAAGCTTGCCATTACTTCTTTTGTGTGGGATTCTAGCTGCGTATTATTTGCCTTAAGCAGCTGATTTGCTAGATTTTCAGAACTTGCCAAAACTTTTTGAGCATTGCTTTCAAAACCTTGTGCAATCGTCCTTAGGTGCGTTTGCAATTCTCCTCCTAGTTTCTGATAAGTCTCCAGATTTGTTTTTTGGGTATTTTGCGCTAATGTCGTCAGTTGTGTTTGATAGGCATTGGTTGTGTTTCTCAAATAGGCACTTAGAGATTCCAAAGCGTTTTTATAGGATTCGCCAAAGCTACTGCGCATTTGACTCTGAATCTCTGCATTATGGTTTTGGTTTTCCTTTTGCATAGTGATTAAACTCTGATGAAACTCTTTCACATTTTCCGCCATTAGATTTTTCAAATTTTGACTCTGTGTTTGATTTTGTTCTATCAGATTGCTTACGCTTGTCCCTATTTCCTCCGTAGTTTTTGCTAGATTATCTCTTAAATTTTCATTGAAACTTTGGAATCCTTCTTGTATGCTTTGTGTGCTTTCTTTAAACGATTCCATAAGGGTTTGGTTTGTATGCACCAAAGATTCCTCAATGTTTTGCGTGCTTTGGCTTAGGGTATTTGCGGTATCATTTAGCAAAGAATCTAAAGACTTCGTAGTCGTTAGCATAGAACTTTCTATTTCCTTACTAAGAGTGGTAAGGGTTTCTTTAGAATCTTTGAAATTTTCCTCTAGGGTTTTTGTGGTATTTCCCAAAAGTTTATCAAAGTTTAACACCGCGTTTGTGATGTGCTGCTCTAATGTATCAGAACTTTTGGTAAGATTTTTTTGCGTTTGCTCGCCTAATTCTTGCAGAGTATGGCTTGCCTTTTCTAATGTGCTTTCCATTTCTTGCGAATGGCGTAACAAGACTTCATCGCTTCGCTTGCTCTGCTCCTCTACTAACAACAAAGATTCTTTTTGTGCATTTTCTAATGCTTCTAAACTCCCTTCAAAGTTTTCCTTGACGCTGTTTAGATGTTCTTTGACGCTTCCTTCAATCTGCGCTATCATCTCTAAATTTTTATGCTTCAATGCAGAATCACTCTCCACTAAGGATTCCATAAAGTCTTGAGATTTAACCTTTAAAGTCTCCAAAGCCTCCCCTAAATGCTCTTTATTTTGCTCCAAATACTCTTGATTAAAGGCATTAAAGGCATTTTGCAATGTATTTAAGTTTTTGGATTGTTCTTGTGCGTCTTCCTCTAATGCCTTGAAGCTATTTTCTAGCAGATTTTGTGTGTTTTCTTGGTGTGTTTGTGTGCTTTTGATGAGAAATCTTTGCACTTCCTCTAAAGATTCCTTTGTGTATTCTAGGGTTTGCGTATGTGTGTTTTGTAGATTCTGACTTAGATTCTCTACACTCACAAGTGCCTTGCTTGCGTCCTCGTGCATTTTTTCAAAACCTTGCAAAAGATGGGAGAGTTTTTCGTTTTCAATGCGTGAAGCCTCAATGCTATGGGCTAAGGCGGTATAAACTTCCAAAACTTCTGCATTGCGTTGCGCAATGGATTCTAAAGATTCTTTGGTGGATTCAAAAAGATTCAAAGTGCTTTTAAGACTTGAATCTAGCCCCATAATAGAATCTTTATAATTGTTTTGCCACAAAATCATTTGTGCCACTGCACTATTTAATTCTTTAAAATTATCCCCAAATTGGTCTGTAATGCGTTGATTAAAATCCTTAATCACCCCCTCTAGCGCAGTAATTAATTCTTTGGAAGCCCCTTGCGCAAGATGATGCATAGCCTCTTTTAATGCCATATTGGTTTTAACAAAATTATCCTCTAAAACCTTAAAATTATTCATCTGTTGCTTATAATAAGCATTTTGAGATTCCATTTGGGTTTGATTTTGTGCAACAATTTCTTGTAATTTGCCCAAAGATTCCAACTTGTCTAATTTTTCTAACTTATCCAACTTCCCTGCTTGCAAAGAAAAATAATCCAGCATATTCTCAAAGTCTGTTTTAACCGCCTTGCTTTTTTGTAAAATAGAAAGCAAAATCGCTAATGCCATACCCAAGATAGAAGTATAAAATGCAGTTTTCAACCCTGCAAGCAGTGAGGGAACAGAGTTTTCTACATTGCTTACATCAAAATCCTGCAAACCTACAAAAATCCCCACAAAAGTTCCTAAAACCCCCGCACTCATAATAATAGATTTAAAATCGCGGTGCTTTTGCTTGCCATAGCTTAGATAATCCCAAAGCGCAAGCCCAAACATAAATGCGGTAAAAATTGCATTAATGATTAGATTCTCCATTATTCTTCCTTATTCAATTTATTTTCGTTTATTTTTCTTTGTTTGCACATCAAAACGTTCATCTTCTAGCCAATCAGGCTTTTGAATCTGTGAATTGTTGCGATTTGCCAAATACAACACAAAACGAATCGCTAACACAATAACCATAAAGGTAACAACTGCGGAAATAATCATTGATAAATCATAATTTTCTCTAAACATTAATCCCCTTTAACGACTTTGTTCTACTTGCACATCTACATTATTATGTCCGCTAGAGTTTAAAACTCCCACCAAAGCAACGAATCGTTCAAAGTAACTCTTTTGGTCTCCACGCAACAAAATCGGCGTTTCTCTTGGAATCTTTAAAATTTCGCTTTGGATAGATTCCAAACTCATTGGCGTTTTATCCAAATAATACTGCCCTTGCGCGTCAATCGTAATTTCAACACTTTTCAAAGGCTGCGTGATTTTATCCGAACCTTGCGCTTGCGGAAGTGCAATCGGAATCTTGCCCTGCGCAATAAAAGTCGCGCTTGTCAAAACAATCACCAACAAAACAAGCATAATATCAATAAAGGGCACGATATTAATGCTATCCATTCTCCGAAACCTTTTCATTGCGCGCCTTTATTTGCCTTTTTGTCTTGCATAATCTCCCATTGTGCAACTAAAACTTCACTCTTGCGCATTAAGAGATTATAAAAGATAATACTTGGAATCGCGACAAGCAATCCGCCCGCTGTGGCTTGAAGCGCAAGAGCAAGCCCTGTCATAATATTTGCAGTATCTACCATACCCGATTGCCCAATCTGCACAAAGGTAATGATTATCCCAAACACCGTTCCTAGAAGTCCAACATAAGGAGCATTTGAACCAATTGTCGCAATCAAAGTAAGATTCTTGGAGAGGTCTATTTCTAATTCTATCTTATTAGTATAAAGAATCAATTTGATGTATTTATAAAACAACAATCGCTCCAATGTTGCCCAAAGTGCTACAATGCTCATTAGCAATAAAACACCAATTACTCCATATTCCACCATTTCTTTTAAAGATAATTCCAACTTTTTTCCTTTCTTGCTTTATTATTATCTTCTTTGCATTTCTTTTAAGCTTTGTGCAATTTCTCGTTTTTGGATTTTTTCTTTCAAGGATTCGCGCTTATCGTGCAAATTCTTTCCCTTAGCTAAGGCGATTTCTAATTTTGCCTTATTGCGCGCGTTAAAATAAAGCTTCAACGCCACGATACTCATACCAGAAACTTGACTTTTGCCAAAGAGTTTGTCAATTTCTTTGCGGTGCAAAAGCAATTTGCGCGGACGCTTCTCATCAGGCTTGTAATGTAAATTTGTCGTGGATAAAGTCGCGATATGCGCTTGGAATAAAAACGCCTCTCCTTGAATGATTTTCACAAAACTATCTTTGAGATTCACGCGTCCTGCGCGAATAGATTTTACCTCACTTCCCTTAAGTTCAATCCCTGCTTCCAAACGCTCCAAAATAAAAAAATCAAAAGTCGCCTTTTTGTTTGTTGCGATAATTTTCATTGTGCTGTCCTTGCGGGGTTAAAAGCCTCTTTGAAGTTTTGCGATTCTTTTATTTGAGGTTTTTTGCGCCAAAAACAACTTCCGCTTCCACTTAAAAATAAATCCTTTTTACAATACGATTCCAACTTCGGATAAAGAGCCAAAACAGGAGCTAACAAATCATTATTTTCAAGCGATTTTTTATTCAAAATTTCCTCATTGGACATTTGTAGCCAATTTTGCTTTTTTGTTTGCAAAATCCTTGCTTCATCATAAAAAGAATCGGAATATTTTTGAAAAACTTTTGCGGTGTTGCAATGCAATTTTGGCATAATGATTTCTACTTCAAAAGGCGCAAAATCTTGTGATTCCTTGCCATTTGGACAAGATTCTACTCTCTCTCCTCTGCCCTCAACATTTGCAATCTCCAACCCACTAAGAAAAAATGGCACATCACTCCCAACTTGCGCCCCAATCTCCATAAGAGTTTGCTTATCCAAATCAAGTTGTAATTTTTGAGAAACAACTTGCAAGAAACAAGCCGCATTAGAGCTTCCTCCACCCAATCCTCCGCCGCTTGGTATTTTTTTATCTACCCCTACTTGCAAATGCTCTAATGTCTCTCTTTGCGATTCCGTAAGATAGGGCAAAAGCGCGCAATAAGCCTTATAGATAGTATTTTGCTCCATTGCACAATCAAAAGTGCCCACAACCTTAAAAGCAGTCATACCCCAATAAAAAGTTAATGTATCATAAAGGCTTTTAACTCGCATAAAACGCGATTGCAACAAATGATATTTTGTTCCATTAATGCAAGTTTTGCCAACAATTTTTAAAAATAAATTGATTTTTGCATAGGAAAGATAAGTATTTTTTTGCGTTAAAGAATCGCAAATCATTGTTTTTAGACTTTTTTTCTCGCTGCGACAAGCTTATCAAGCACACTGCTTTGCGCCTGTTGTTGAAGCGATTTTTTGTTTTCTTCAGAAATTGCGAGTTTTAATTCCTCCCGCAAAATCAACAATTCTGGAGGTGCGTCAAAACCAATCTTCACATTGCCTTTATCAATAGAAATGACTTTGATTGTGATGTTATCTCCAATGGTAATACTTTCATTTTCTTTTCTTGATAAAATCAACATAAAGGAATCCTGTTTGCTAAATATTCTAAGTTTTGATTTTGAAATGAAATTATAGAGAAAAAATCCTCAAATTGCACTATATATTTTTCAAATTCATTAATTTTCAATGTTTTTGGGGAAAATTTCTTGCCATCTTGCACCAAAGAGCGCAAAACAAAATCCTTGCGCGCATCTATTTTTTTAAGAGGAAGAATCTCTAAAGGATTAAGCGCTTTTTCTCCCTCATAATGCAATCCTCCTTCGCTAATGCGTTCTAAATAACTAAGTGAGCCAATGCAACCTAGCTTTTTGGCAATCAATTCCCCCAAAGAACGAATATAAGCCCCCTCACTCACCCACGCTTTAAAGCTCACAAAAGGGTGCGTATAGTTTAAAAACTCTATTTTTAAAACTTGCATTGTTTGTTCTTTTAAATGTTGTTCCAAAAGCTCCTCTTGTCCATCTCGCGCTAATTTGTAAGCCTGCGTGCCTTGAATCTTTTTGGCACTATATTTTGGAGGCACAAAATTCACAATCCCCACAAAATCCTGCAAAACAGATTCTATTTTTTCTTGAGAAAATGGCGATACATAGTGCAATGTGCGTATATTTTCTAAATCTAGCGAATCACTCTGTAATCCTAGCCAAAGTGTCGCTTGATAAACTTTAGGAGATTTTTCCAAATAAGGAAAAAGTCTCGTGTATTGACCAAATGCCACGAGCAATGCACCACAAGCAAAAGGATCTAAGATTCCGCTAAAGCCTGCTTTTTTCTCGCCAAAACGATGTTTTAAAGAACTTAAATAATGATTAGAAGAAACAAAAAGAGGTTTTTTTGCAACAAAAATACGATTCAAACTTTAAAATCCTCATTTATTTTGATAAAATTTGCACTTTAAAATTCAAATAATTAGTGAGAATTCATAAATGCAAAGTAAGATTCTAACATTTTTTCTTTTAAGTGTCAGTTTGTGGATTTTTGCTGCTTGTGCAAAATCTCCTTTAGCAAATCCCAACCTACCCTATCCTAAGATTATTTATGTAGAATCGCACAACACAGATGTTGTTCCGCAAGACTTTGCAGATACTTTTATCAACCGCTTCAAGATTCTTTATGCGCAAGCTCCAAATTTAAATTTACAAGAAGTAAGATTTTATTTTACGGATTATTACAACGAATCTAGGGAAGAATTTTCTCCTATGGCTTCTTTTAGCCTTGTGCCGCGTTATTTGCTGCAACTGCACGCGCAAGTCATTACCGCTTCGCATACGCAAGACTTCACGCAAAGTTATCGGATTCCTGTAATAGGCTTTAATCCACCCTATTCACAAGATTTTGATGGCTTAATCTTAAAAATCTTACAAGAATAATTGATGATAGAGAATCCCTACATTGATACTTACCGCGATACGCAAACTATTACACGCACTTTTAATGCCCTAAAAACATTAAGTAAAAATTTAACAAAACCTTTAAAAATTATGGAAGTTTGTGGCGGACATACACATACAATTATGAAATACGCCTTACCAGAACTTTTGCCTGATAAAATAGAATTTGTGCATGGACCGGGCTGTCCTGTGTGTGTAATGCCAAAAAATCGGATTGATTGTGCTTATAAAATTGCAAGCCAAAAAGATGTGATTTTAGTTACGCTTGGAGATATGATTAAAGTGCCCGGAAGCTATGGAAGCCTACAAAACGCAAGAGCAAAAGGACTTGATGTGCGTTTTGTTTATTCTCCTTTGGAGGTTTTAAAAATTGCCAAAGAGAATCCCACAAAACGTGTCGTGTATTTTGCTATTGGTTTTGAGACGACAACCCCAATGTCTGCCGCGCTCTTAGAGCGGGTTATCGCTTTGGGATTCCACAATATTTCGCTGCATTGCAATCACGTTTTAGTGCCACCTCCCCTTGAGGCAATTTTAAGCGCACCAGATTGCCAGATTGGCGCATTGCTAGCACCTTCTCACGTGAGTGTGATTACAGGCTCTCAAATCTACCAACCTCTTTTGGAAAAATTTAAGATTCCTATTGTGGTTTGCGGATTTGAGCCCGTAGATGTAGGAGAAAGCCTTTTAAGCATTGTCCAACAAGTGCTACACAAAACACCCAAAATAGAAACGCAGTATGCACGCAGCGTAACTGCACAAGGCAATCTAAAGGCTCAAGAACTTGTCCAACATTATTTTGAACTAGACGATAGCTTTTATTGGCGCGGACTTGGAGAGATTCCTCATTCCTCTTTGCGTCTCAAAAAAGAGTTTGCAAACTACGACGCAAGCATTCTTTTCAAAGAACATTTAGGCGGAATCGCAAAGGAAGAGCATAAGGGTTGCTTATGTGGAGAGATTCTAAAGGGAAACAAAAAGCCTTTTGATTGCAAACTTTTTGGTAAATTTTGCAATCCACAAAATCCCTTAGGAAGTTGTATGGTTAGCAGCGAAGGGGCTTGTGCTGCGTATTATAAATATCAAGGAATGCGCCCTGCTTGATTTAACTCCTCAAACGCAAGATTTCTTAGTTTGCGCAGCAGAAAATTATTTGCAATATATGCAAGCTTATGATAAGGGTTTTGAGATTGTCAAGATTCAAAGTATTTCCAAAGATATTTTTGGATTGAGCTTACAGCTAGAATACAAGCTTAAAAGCACAGAAAGCCTGATTTTGCGTACTTCATCAGAGGAATTTATATTAGAGAAAGAATCCGAAGACGAGATTAGCATTCTCTCCTATGATGAAAAATCCAAAGTGCTTAGTTTAAGTGTGGAAGAAAGGCTTTGTAAAAAGTTATTCTCACAAAGAGAATCGCTGCAACTTATTTCGGATTTAAAATTCCTCGTTCAAAATGTCATCAATTTCTATCTCCAAGAACATACCTTAAAGCTTCCTACGATTCCACCTCTTTTGAAGCCTGACATTGAATCCTTAAAAGACTTGCCAACTCCACCGCATTTAGAACAGCTCCGCGCGCTTCAAGGAATCTTTGAAACTCCCTTTTGCTATGTTTGGGGGGCTGCGGGTAGTGGCAAAACAAAAGTCGTGCTTTTGCACGCTCTTGCGTTTTATCTCAAGGCAAATTGCAAAGTGGCGATTCTCGCTCCGACAAACAACGCACTAGAACAATGCTTAACAACTCTAATTTCCAATTTAGATGAAATCGGAATTGAAACTTCTAAAATCTTAAGACTTGGCACTCCTAGCCAAAGATTCGCCGAAAATTTCCCTAAAAATTGTGATTTGTTGCTAGAGAATAAAGCTATAGATTATAAAAAATCCTTGCAAGATTCCTTAGTTGTCGCAATGACTTTGGATACTTTTTTGCGCAGAAGTGATTTGCATACAATAGACTTTAAACATTTTTTCATTGATGAAGCAGGTTTTTCACCGCTGATAAAAACTCTGCCCCTATGCGCGTTTAACAAACCCATTACACTGCTAGGAGACCATAAACAACTCCAACCTGTGTGTATATTAAATTCTACTCATCTCAAAGAATCGCAATGGAAACCCTCAAGATTATGGCAGTATTCTTCGCTTTTTATGGAAAAATTTTTCAAGGCTCAAGGGGATTTTGAAGAGGAAAATTTCTTTTTGGATTCCACCTCTCCTAGCGAAAATCCTCCAATTTCGCAAGTTTTTACTTTGACACAAACCTATCGTTATGGTAATAATCTCGCGCATTTGCTCAATGCCTATATTTATAAAAACAACCTTCAAGGTTTAAACGCAAAAACTTATTTGCACTGCTTAGACATTTCACAAATGCCAAAAACACAGCCTTTAGATAAGGCAAACTATAATGAAGCCTTGCAATGTTGCAATTTAGCGCGTGAATTTCTAAACGCACATCAAGATTTTGCGATTCTCACACCTTTTGTAAATCAGAGGCAATTAATCCTAAAAACAATGCCTGCGCTTTATAAAGAAGAATGCGTTTGGACGATTCATTCCTCACAAGGACAAGAATTTGATTATGTTCTTTTTTCCCCTGTCATCTTGCATTATCATCTGAATGATTCTAGCAATCAAAAAGCACTTTTTGCGCTCAATGTTGCCTTTTCGCGGGCTAAAAAGGGAATTATTTTAATTTGCGATAAAACCTATTGGTTAAAACAAAAAAATCAATTTTTAAGTCAATTAGTGCAAATTGCCAAACCTTATAATAAAAATTTTTTGATATAATCAGAATTTTATTATAAGGCGTAGAATGAATGGTTTTTTGGTTGGATTAAATGCGCAAAAAAAGCGCGGTTTAATTGAGCAGGCACACAACAAACGCAAATTTGAATTTGACTTACGCGTATGGGACGGAGATTTCAAAGAAATTACGCCCAATATGGAAGTAGAATTTGAACTCACAGACGACAAGAAACAAGTGAGTGTTGTGCGTCCTAAAAAAGTTCCGCTAGAGGAATTTGTGATTCACCAAACTAAAAGTATAAAAGATTGTATTTATGATTATTTTGGTGGAACTGAAAATCTCATCAAACATTATGAAAAAGACATTAACTCCAATAAAGATTTGGATTTTTTACGCATTAAAAGATTCTTATTTACGGCTTATAATGACCTTTTTGAGCTAGATAGCACGATTCCAAACTTGGCTTTAAGCAACCTTAAATCCGAGCTTGGAAAATTAGACAGAGAATATGAATCTTTTATCAAAAAATCGTCTTATCCTCCACAATATTCTTATGAAAAAATATTTCTTGCACATCAAATTGAATTTGTTAAAAATGAAGAATTAATCCAAACCACTCAATCTATCATCAAAAGCACTGCAATCCAGCAAGCTTCTATGGGAGAGGCACTTAAAAATATGGAAAATCAATTTGCTGCACGGCACGACAAAGGTAGTGCAAGCTATCTCCAAGCACAAAACAACCTCAAAAACTTCCGCAAACGTTATGTGGATTTACTACATTATCTCTCCCAACAAAAGGAAAAATTAGCCAAAATTACTAAAGCGGGAGAAGAATTTTCAGAAAAGTTTTTTGAACCTTTTTTGAAAAATTATTTGCCTCTCACAAAAGAATTGAAAAAAGACTTTATTAAGCTTTTAAATGCCAAAGCGTATGATTTAGACTTTTTATTGTGGCAGAGGGCAAAACGAAGCCTAAGCGTGCGAAGATTCTTTATTGAAGCAGGAATCACAGGCACTTATAGCTCTAAAACATTCTTGAAATATTTTTTGCGCAGCTTAGACCATAATAAGATTCGCAAAGAAACCAAAGGGCTTTTTGATTTACTTAAATACCTTGAAGCTTTTTCTAAGAGAAATATTTTGTTGATTCAAGAAGACCCCAAAGATGGCAAATATTACAAAGAATACCTAAAAAATTTTGACAGCGATTTACAAGTTTCTACCTCCAGCGACCCGCGAGACAATCTGCGTTTATCTCAACCATTGGAGTTTCATGTTGTTGTAATGGAATGGGAAGTCAAGGAAATGGATATTTTGACTTTCCGACAAAAATATATTGAAATGTTTAAGGATTCTGTCGGGATTCCTGTTTTTTGCGCCATTATATCCAAAGGAATAAGTGAAGAAACCCTGCAAAATGCTAAAAAAGAAGGAATCTCTTATTTTGTTACTAAGGGCAGCACAGACCAATTTATTGATATGATGCGTATGATTTTGTAAATTTTACACCTTTTAGGCTAAATTTTGCTACAATAGCAAAATTATTTTACTTGTAGGGCATTTAGATGACTTTTAACACCACGCTTGATTCTATTAAAACCTATGAAGCAGGGAAACCTATTGAGCTCGTTGTCAGAGAATTTGGAATCCCAGAAAATGAAATCGTCAAACTTGCTTCCAATGAAAATCCTCTGGGGGCTAGCCCAAAAGCAATAGAAGCAATCATTCAAAATGCTTGCAATGCACATTTATATCCTGATGATTCTATGTTTGCTTTAAAGGAAGCATTAAGCCAGTTCTACAAAGTCCAAAGCAACGAAATCATTATCGGCTCGGGAAGCGACCAAATCATTGAATTTTGTATCCACGCTAAAGCCAATCACAAAAGTAAAATCCTAATGGCAAAAACCACTTTTGCGATGTATGAAGTTTATGCCAAAGCCGTAGGGGCAGAAGTCATTCGCACAGCAAGTCATCAACACAATTTAAAGGAATTTTTAGAATCTTATCGGCAACACAAACCAGAAATAATTTTTTTATGTATTCCCAACAATCCTTTAGGGGAATGCTTGGATTCAAAAGAAACTTTTGATTTCTTACAACAAATAGATGAAAATTGTCTCATTGTGATTGACGGAGCTTATCAAGAATACGCAAAAGCAAAAGATTCCGCTAAGGCTATCAATCCAAAAATCCTTATTGAGACATTTCCTAACGCAATTTATCTAGGAACATTTTCAAAAGCCTATGGATTGGGCGGTATGCGTATAGGTTATGGAATCGCACAACAAGAGATTATCCAAGCCCTCTTGAAACTTCGCCCGCCTTTTAATCTCACCACCTTATCTCTAGCAGCGGCACTTGAAGCATTAAGAGACCAAGAGCATATTCAAAAAAGCCTCCAAAACAACCTAATGCAAATGCCTAGTTTTGAGAATTTTGCTAAGGAAAAAGGATTTTTATATACTCCAAGTTATACCAACTTTATTACCTATTATTTTGAATCTCCACTAGATTCTACACAAATTGCAGATTATTTATTGCAAAAAGGTATGATTATTAGGAATCTTGCTTCTTATGGTCTCAATGCAATTCGTATTACATTAGGAACACACGAACAAAACAAGAAATTTTTTACATTATTTGAACAATATTTAGACAAAAGATAGGATTAAGCATTGGATTTAAAAGCATTATTTGAACAAATTAGAAACCTTTATAAAAAACTTAATCAAAAACAAAAAATCGTCATTCTCGCAACTATTGTTGCCGTAGTTGGCTTTATTGCCGCTCTTGTTGTTTGGAATTCCACCAATAAAGCAGGAGTATTATATCCGGGCTATGCGGTATTGTTTGAAGGTGTAAGTCCAGAAGATGGCGCACTAATTGTCCAACAGCTTCAGCAAGATAGAATCCCTTACAAAATCCCAAAAGACAATACAATTCTAATTCCTCAAGAGTCTGTCTATGAACAGAGAATGAAATTAGCAAGCAATGGAATCCCAAAAAGTAGCAAAATTGGATTTGAAATTTTTGATACTAAAGATTTTGGAGCGACAGATTTTGACCAACGCATTAAATATTTACGCGCATTAGAGGGAGAATTATCGCGCACGATTGAGAGCCTCGCACCCATTCAAAAAGCCACAGTGCATTTAGCGCAACCAGAAAAAACCGTGTTTGTAAGCGAGCAAACACCGCCTACGGCTTCTGTTGTCCTTGCTTTTAAACCCGCCCAAAGTTTAACACCCAAACAGATTTCAGGAATCAAAAATATCGTCTCCTCTGCGATTCCAAATTTAACTATTGAAAATGTTGAAGTCGTAAATGAAAAGGGTGAGCCGCTAAGCGAATTAGATGAACTAGGAGGAGCAAGGGAGCTTGCCGCAGCACAACTACGTTATAAAACCAATTTTGAACAAACTTTAGAAGAAAAAATTGTTAATATTCTAGCTCCTATCACAGGCGGGAGAGAGGGCGTAGTAGCAAAGGTTACAGCAGAATTTGACTTCGCGCAAAAAGAAAGCACACAGGAATATTATGACCCAAACAATGTCGTGCGTAGCATTCAAGATTTAGAAGAAAAACGTGAGGGATTCCGACCAAAAGAAATTGGGGGAGTGCCCGGAGTTGTGAGCAACATCGGACCTGTGCAGGGCTTAGAAGACGATGACACGAAAGAAAAATATGAAAAAACCCAAAACACGACCAACTTTGAAATTAGTAAAACAATTTCCAATATCAAAGGAGAGTTTGCTACGATTCGCAGGCTTTCTGCTGCAGTTGTCGTAGATGGTAAATACTCCAAACAATTAGATGAAGAAGGGGTAGAAAAACTAGAATATACTGCTCTCAATGATGAGGAAATGGAACAAATTTCAGCTCTTGTGCGTCAAGCCATTGGTTACAGCCAACAAAGAGGCGATGAAGTTTCCGTCAGCAATTTTCAATTAAATGGACAATTATCCGGATTCAAAGCGCGCACACCTTTAGAAAGATTCCTAGAAACTGCATCTGCACTTTTAGCGCCTTTTATGCCTCTGCTAAAATACGCTATTGTGGGCTTGATTCTATTTTTCTTTTACAAAAAAGTCATTGTGCCTTTCAGCGAGCGTATGCTTGAAGCAAGAGCAGACGAGGAAGAAGAGCTTGAATCTCTTATCAAAATTGATGAAGATGAAGAAGAAAATAGCGACCGACTTAATGAAGTGCGGCGCAGAATTGAAGACCAACTTGGCTTTGGTAGCGGAAATGAAGATGAGATTAAATACAATGTTTTATTAGAAAAAATCAAGGAAATTGCAATGGAAAAACCAGCCGAACTTGCAAATCTTTTTCAAACCCTAGTGCATGATGAACTTGGGCTTGATAATATGGGTGGAGGAGGAAAACACTAATGCCTTCAATTACATTAAGTCCGCGACAACAAGCACAATACGATGAATTTTCAATGGCGGAAAAAATCGCGATTCTGCTTGTGCAATTAGGTGATGAAATCACAGGTGAGATTTTTTCAAATTTAGATTTGGATTCTATTACTGAAGTTTCTAAATATATTGCGCAAAATTCAGGAATAGACAAGGCGCTTGGTGGAGCAGTCTTAGAGGAATTTTATGCTATTTTTCAATCCAATCAATACATCTCCACAGGCGGTTTTGAATACGCCAAAGAATTGCTTTATCGCACATTGGGACCAGAAGCAGCAAAAAAGGTTTTGGACAAGCTTGCCAAATCTATGCAATCCTCCCAAAACTTTGCTTATCTTTCGCGTGTGCGCCCGCAACAATTATCTGATTTTATTATTCACGAACACCCACAAACCATTGCTCTTATCCTAGCGCATATGGACCCGACCAATGCGGCAGAAACATTAAACTTTTTCTCCGATGATTTGCGCGCAGAAATTGCGATTCGTATGGCAAACTTAGGCGATATTTCCCCCAATGTCGTTAAGCGCGTTTCTACCGTGTTGGAAAACAAATTAGAATCACTCACAAGCTACAAAGTAGAAGTGGGTGGAATCCGCGCAGTTGCAGAGGTTTTCAACCGCTTAGGACAAAAGGCAGCCAAAGCAACGATTGCTTATATTGAGCAGATTGACGACCAATTAGCTGCTGCTATTAAAGAGATGATGTTTACTTTTGAAGATATTGAAAAATTAGACAACAATGCAATTCGTGAGATTCTTAAAATCATTGACAAAAAAGACCTCATTTTGGCTCTTAAAGCTTCTCCAGAGGAGTTAAAACAAAAATTTATGTCCAATATGTCCCAAAGGGCAGGAGAACAATTCTTAGAGGAAATGCAATTTTTAGGTGCAGTAAAAGTTAAAGATGTAGAGGCAGCTCAACGTAGAATTGTAGAAACCGTCCAATCACTTTCAGAGCAAGGCATAATCCAAATCGGCGAACAAGAGGATACCATTGAATAATATTAACGAACATGAAAATATCATTACAGAGGCACACAAAGAGAGGCACGATATTAAAAAATACAATTTTAGAAATATGGAAATTTCTAAAAAATCAGAAAAACAGACACAATCTAATGCAGAACCACAAGCAGTTGAGGCTCCCCAACCCACTATGCAAGTTGCAGAAACACCTAAACCAGCAGAACCAAGCATTGATGCACCTGCACTGAAGCTTTTTGAAACCGAAGTGATTGATAAAATCCTACAAAAAAGCGACCAGCTAGCACAATCTTTGCAAAAATTACAAGAACAATTTGACAAACAGGAAAAAGAAATTAACGAAAAGGTTAATGCAGCTAAAATAGAAGCTAAAGAGCAAGGCGTCAATGAGGGCTACAAACAAGCCAAACAAGAATTAGAAACACAAATCAATAGCCAAAAAGAACTTTATGCTTTGAGCATTCAGCGCATTGATAACAATATTGCAGAATCCAAAAACCATATTCTAAGCCTAGAAAAAGAGCTAAGTTCTATTGCACTAGATATTGCCAAAGAAGTGATTTCCGCAGAAATCAGCACCAATAGTGCAAAAATCGCTTCCTCTTTAGCACGCACCCTTTTGCAAGATTTATCACAAAATACACAAGTAACCCTAAAAGTCTTTCCCGGTGATTTAGAAGACCTCAAAGAATCCCTTAAGGATTTGAATTACATTACCTTGGAAGCCGACCAAGCAATCGCCAAAGGAGGCGTTGTGATTTTAAGTAGTGAGGGAAATATTGATGGGGATATTTTCACGCGTTTTGAAACCTTAAAAAAATCCATTTTGGAGAATAAACTATAATGCCTTTAGATTCTAAATACTTGGAGCTTTTACGTCAAGAGGAATTTAACGAAGAAGATTTTGTTTCTCTAAATCATCTTGCTCAAAAAATGCGCAATAGAATCTTAGAGGTTGTTTCTAAAAATGGCGGACATTTAAGTTCTACTTTAGGTGCAGTTGAACTCATCATCGGTATGCATTGTGTTTTTGAAAATCCAAGCGACCCTTTCATCTTTGATGTCAGTCATCAAGCCTATGCACACAAACTCCTAACAGGACGTTGGGATTCCTTTGAGACTTTGCGGCAAAAAGGTGGCATTAGTGGTTTTACTAAGCCAAGCGAAAGCAATCAAGATTATTTTATTGCTGGACATAGCTCCACCTCTATTTCTTTAGGTGTAGGAGTTGCTAAAGCCTTTTACCTCAAAAAAGCAAGCAATATTCCTGTTGTTTTAATTGGCGATGGTGCAATGAGTGCAGGGCTTGCCTATGAAGCACTTAACGAGCTTGGCGACCGCAAGTATCCTATGGTAATTATTCTAAACGACAACGAAATGAGTATCGCAGAACCTATTGGGGCAATCAGTAAATATCTCTCCCAAACGATTGCGGGAAAATTCACTCAAAACATCAAAAACAAAATCGGAAATGTTATCAATAATATGCCCAATGCCACTTATCTTGCTAAACGATTTGAAGAATCTATCAAGTTAATCACTCCCGGAATGCTCTTTGAGGAGCTTGGATTAGACTATATCGGACCTATTGATGGGCACAACCTCAAAGAAATTATTAAAGCCTTGCGCCTTGCTAAAAGCATTCAAAAACCTATCGTTGTGCACGCTCAAACCCTCAAAGGCAAAGGTTATCCCATTGCGGAAGGACATTTAGAGCAATGGCACGGCGTCAGCCCATTTGATAGACAAAATGGCACAGCATTAGCCAAAAATAGCACAAAATCCCCAACGCAAATCTTTTCCCAAACTTTGCTAGAAATCGCCAAGGAGGATTCTAGAGTCGTTGGAATCACTGCAGCAATGCCCAGTGGCACAGGGCTTGATTTGCTCATTAAAGCATTCCCAGAAAGATTTTGGGATGTTGCCATAGCCGAACAGCACGCAACAACACAAGCAAGTTCGCTTGCCAAAGAAGGCTTTAAACCTTTTGTTGTGATTTATTCTACCTTTTTGCAACGCGCATTTGACCAAATCATTCACGATGTAGGCATTATGCAAATGCCTGTAAAATTTGCCATTGACCGCGCAGGAATCGTGGGAGAGGACGGAGAAACACATCAAGGTGTCTTTGATATTGCTTATTTGAATATGATTCCACATTTTGTGCTTTTTGCCCCTAGAGACCAAGCGACTTTGGAATCTGCCGTGCATTTTGCACATCATTTCTCAAGCGCACCCTGCGCCTTTAGATACCCAAGAAAATCTTTTAAGCTAGGCGAAAATCTTTTTGCACCTACGCCTTTTACACTAGGCAAACTAGAGATTCTTAGGAATTCTCAAAGCGAAATTTTACTACTTGGTTACGGCAATGGTGTGGGACGAGCCTATGAGTGTTTATTGGAATTAGAAAAACAAAACATTCTTTGTAGTCTCGTAGATTTGCGATTCGTTAAGCCATTGGACAAAGAAGTGTTGCTTACTCTTAGCAAGAATCATAAAAAATGGTTTATCTTTAGTGATAGCGCAAAAATTGGTGGTGTGGGACAAATTCTAAGTGCTTTTGCGCAAGAAAATAATTTACAAATAAAAATTCATTCGTTTGAGTTTGAAGACGATTTTATCCCACACGGCAAAGCAGAGGAAATAGAAGAGCAGTTAGGATTAGATACTCCTCATCTCACACAACAAATCCTACAATACATATAAGGAAATTTTATGTACAAACTTCTTTTAATTCTTTTGTTAGGGTTTTTTGCTTACGCGCAAGATGAATCCCTGCAACCCGCACAAAAAGAGGAATTTTTCAATGACTTTGAAAGCGAATATAGCCAACAAACTCTTGTCAAAGACCCGCTTATACGTTATAATCGCTTGATGCACAATGTGAATTGGGGAATTTATTATTATGTGATTAGCCCTACATTAGACGCTTATAATTATGCTATGCCACTTGGTTTTAGACTTGGGATTTATAACTTTTTTGATAATCTCGCCTCACCTTTGCGATTCCTTGCCTCCCTGCTTGCTGGAGAACCGAAAGTAGCGATGGACGAACTTGGACGTTTCGCTCTTAATTCTACCGCTGGAATCTTAGGAATCTTTGATGTTGCCTCACAAAATGGATTGTATTCTCATCGCAATGATTTTGGTATTACTCTTGGTAAATGGGGAATGGGAAGTGAATTTCATCTTGTTTTGCCGCTTCTTGGACCTAGCAATCTACGCGACGCTTTAGCTCTGCCGCTTAACACCCTAGCCTATCCGACAAACTATATTCAACCTAGCGAACTTGCAATTAGTGCTGGTGTGTTAGAAGTAGCCAATTACACTGCAAGACATAAGGCGACTTTGGATTCTCTCTATCAAGATTCCTTAGATAGTTATCTTTTGTTTCGCGATTCTTATGAACAAAGACGTAACGAACTTATCTTAGAAAAATAAAGGAAATAAATGACAATCTCAAAAACTTTTCATAGAATCTTATTTGCTTTCAGCCTTTTGTTTGGGGTTTTTAATTCTTTGGCTTTTGGGTTAGAACTCTCTCAAATACAAAGCATAATGACGCAAAATATACAAAAAACACTAGAAATTTTGCAAAAAAGTATCGTGACAAACTCCAAAGATTCTGCAATTTCTAATGCTCAAGCAGAAAAAATTGCAGAGGAAATCTTTGTAATGTTTGATTCTATTTTTGATTACAATCTTATGGCACAACTTTCCCTCTCCAAAGATTATAAGACACTAACCAAAAATCAACAAGAGGAATATATGCAAGCTTTTGAACAGAATCTCAAAAGGAGTTTTACCGATAAATTAAGACTTTATAAAGACGAAAAACTAGAAGTGCTTGGTGGAGAACAACCTAAAAACAATCGCTACAACTTAAAAACTTCTATGGTTTTAGATGGCAAACTTAATTATATTATTTTTAAATTCTACGACAAAGAGGGAGATTGGAAAATCTATGATGTAGATATTTTAGGCATTAGCGTGATTCAGACTTATCGTTCCCAATTTGGCGATATTCTAGCGCATAGTAATTTCCAAACCTTGCTTGCCAAACTCAAAAGTGAAATTACCTTTGAATCCCCAAAACAATAATTTGTTTTTGCGATTCTATCGCGCAATTTTAAATGCTCCAAAACTTACGCTCGCCTTTTGCGTGATAATTTTCTTTGTTTTTGGCTTTTTTGCGCTCAAACTTCCCATTGACGCAAGCTCGGATAGTTTGATACTAGAAAATGACAAAGACTTTAAAACTTACGATTCTATCACCAAAAACTACACGACACAAGATTTTCTTATTTTGGCTTTAAGCCCCAAAAAAGGCGATGTTTTTCATCAAGACTTCTTGACAACTCTACAAAACTTCACCGACGATTTAAAAGAGATTCCACAAATTGACGAAATCTTGAGCATTCTCAATGCACCCTTACTTAAGAGTGCGCCAAATTTGGAATTGCAAGAATCCCTCAAGGCGAATCTCACCCTACTTTCTACGCAAACAGATTTTGAATTAGCAAAACAAGAAATCCTCCACCACCCCTTTTATACGCAAAATCTTATTTCCAAAGACGCTAAAACTGCAGGAATCTTAATCTATCTCAAAAACAATTCGCGACTAGAACAATTAAGAGAGCTTAAAAACACCGAAACAAACGAATCCCAAAAGCAAGAAATCCAAAAACTCATTGAAAAAGAAAAAGAAAAAGCCCAAGCACAAAATGACGCGACCATTGCAACACTTAAAAGTTTGCAAAACAAATATGAGGGCTTGCAGATTGGTGGAATCACACTCATTGCGAGTGATATGATTGCCTATGTGAAATCTGACCTTATAACCTATGGGACGAGCCTTAGTGTGATTTTGGCTTTAATGCTTTGGGCGTTTTTTGGGCATTTGCGATTCGTTTTTTTGACGCTTCTCATTTGCCTTTTTACCCTCGTAGTTAGCAGTGGAATCTTTGCTGCATTTGGGTTTAAAATCACGGTGGTTTCCTCTAATTATGTTTCTTTGTTACTTATCATCAATGTTTCTTTGGTGGTGCATTTAATCGTAGCCTATTTGGAATTTTATTCCAAATTCCCCAAAGCCTCGCAAAAAAATCTCCTTTATGCGACGCTTTTAACTAAACAAATGCCAAGTTTTTTTGCGGCTTTTACAACAATGATTGGCTTTCTTAGCCTTATTTATTCTAATATTTTACCCATTATCCATTTGGGCATTGTGATGAGTCTTGGTGTGAGTGTTGCACTGCTCTTTACCTTTGTGCTATTTGCAAGTATTTCAGCTCTTTTGGATAAGCCAAAACATACCACAAAACTTTCCACAAGACAGCAAAGATTCTTAGAATTTTGTGCTAATCTATCAATCCACAAATCCAAAAGGATTTATTTCTTTGCGATTCTTTGTGTTGCTTTCAGCGTTTATGGAATCCAAAACCTAAAGGTTGAAAATAGCTTCGTGAATTACTTTAAAGATTCTAGCCAAATCAAACAAGGCTTACTCAAAATTGACAAAGATTTGGGTGGCACAGTGCCTTTGGAGATTCTCCTTACCTTTCCCAGCAAAGCAACACAAGCTGCAATAGACGATGAATTTGAAGCAGAATTTAACGCACTAGAATCGCAAGATACTTATTGGTTTGATAGCCAAAAACTAAGATTAGCCAAAATCGTGCATACTTACTTAGAGGACAATCCTTATGCTGGCTCTGTTTTGAGCTTACATAGTTTGGTGCGCCTCATAGACAATCTAGGAATTGACGCCGATGATTGGACGATTGCATTTCTCTACAAAAACGCACAAGACGCCCTCAAAGCACAAATTTTCACGCCCTATGCGAATTTAGAGCAAAATCAATTACGTTTTGTTCTGCGCACTTTTGATTCCAATCCCACCCTAAAGCGCAATGATTTTATTATGCAAATCCGCAAAGATTTAGAATCCTTGCTACAAAATGAAAAAGTGCAAGTGCAAGTCAATGGTGTAATGGTTTTGTATAATAACCTATTGCAAAACCTTATTTCCTCGCAAGTGGATACTTTAAGCTT
This sequence comes from Helicobacter sp., assembly GCF_029067145.1. Lineage (GTDB taxonomy): Bacteria > Campylobacterota > Campylobacteria > Campylobacterales > Helicobacteraceae > Helicobacter_D. Next base: position 31,344 of record NZ_JAIEFA010000040.1, read on the forward strand.
TGTGATTGGAATTATTTTCTTAGTCTTTTTGTGGATTTTTAGAAGTTTCAAGCTCGCCATTATTGCGCTTTTAACTAATCTTGTTCCTTTAGGCGCAATCTTTGGAATCTTAGGCATTAGTGGGATTCCATTAGACCTTATGGGAGTTACGATTGCCGCAATCTCCCTTGGAATTGGCGTAGATGATGTAATTCACTACATTCATCGCTTCAAGGCAGAAATCAAGAATCATTCCCTCCAAGACGCGATTTTGGAATCTCACGATTCTATCGGAAGTGCAATGTATTACACAACTTTCATCATTGTAGTAGGTTTTTGTGCGATGATGAGCAGTAATTTTATTCCTACTATTTATTTTGGATTCCTTACCACTCTTGTAATGTTGCTTATGCTGCTTAGCGCACTTCTCTTGCTTCCTACCCTACTCAATAGTTTTTACAAAACAAGCGTATTGCGATAATAAAATCCATAAAATTTTAATTTTCTAAGGTAGCTAAAAATTACAAAAACTCATAATGCTCAAGATTCAAGACCACATCTTGATTATATTTATCCCACTGCAATGAATAAATACAACCGATTTTCTGCCCTACATTTTCCCGCAAATCTTGAAAAAACGCCAAAGCATTCTGCCTTGCTCCATTCTCTTGTAATTTCACGCTACTATGCCCTGCGCCAAAATAACGCACATCAACAATCTGCGCTTCTGTATAGAATCTAGGCAAAATATTTTCTTGCCCAAAAGGTTCAAAATCCTGAATCATTCTAAACAAATCCTTACAGACTAAATCCAAAGGTAATCTGCCTAGCACTTCTTTAAAACGTGTTTCTTGCTTGGAAATGCTTTGTTCATATTGAAACTGCATTAATTGCACCCTAAAGCTTTCTAAATTTTCTACTCTTAGGCTCAATCCCGCTGCACCAATATGTCCGCCAAAGGCTACCAAATATTCCCTATTTGCCTCTAAAATCTGCATACAATCCACGCCCACAGAGCGCATACTGCCTTTTAAGATTCCGTCTTTTAGGGTTAAAACAATGCTAGGCTTCAAAAAATCCTCGCTTAATCTCGCGGCGATAATGCCAATAATTCCCTCGTGCCAAGATTCTTTAAACACCAAAACAAAAGGTAATTCTTGAAAATCTTTTTGGGCAAGAAACATCGCCTTTGCTTCTTCATAAGTTGTATTTTGTAAGGTTTTACGCTTGCTATTTAAATCTAATAATTTTTTAAGATATTGTTTGGATTCTGAAAACTTCTCTGTAACTAAAAAACGATAAGACAAAAGAGCGTGTTCCATTCTACCCGCGCAATTCAGCAAGGGCGCAATATAATAGCTGATTAACTGCACGTCCAAATTATATTTTGAAAAATGTTCCCTCAAATGAATCAATGCGATTCTTTGGCTTTGACGCAAGACTTCTAAACCTTTTTTGAGTAACACACGATTGATTCCACGCAATGGCATTACATCACTGACAATAGCAAGTGCTAATAAATCCAAAAATTCTACCATTTGCACTTTTAACTTCATTTCATCTTTTAGTGCAGCGCACAAATACCACGCCACACACGCGCCGCAGATTTCAGGCTCTGGAAAATCGCTAGAAAGTTTGGGATTACAAATCAATGCTTCTGGTAATTCCTCTTGTGGCGTATGGTGGTCTGTAATGATGAGTTCAATTCCTCTTTCTTGACAGATTTTTGCTGCTTCTATTGCATTGATTCCATTATCTACGGTGATAATCATATCGCAATCTAGTCGCGCAATAATCGTTGAAGACAACCCATAGCCGTCTAAAAAACGATTAGGAATCTCAATCTCTATTTTGTAATGCAGTTTTTTAAAAAATTCATAAAGAATTGCGCAGGACACCACGCCATCTACATCATAATCCCCTACAACAACAATTTTTTGATTTTGGTGGATTGCTTGTGCAATCTTTTTTGCAATTTCTGGTAAATTTTTAAGCTTTTTTGGTAAAGGCAAATCCTTTAAACTCACAATCGTATCGTTTTGGAAACGTTCGGATAGTTTTGAGTGGATTGCTTCTTTAGTTAGTAAATCTAAATGTGGAATCAAAGAGAATCTTTAAGAGTGTATTTTAAGGATTGTTTAATAAATTCTAAAATTACCAAATTGGGTGCTTGCAAGCGAGAAGTGAATTCTGGGTGGAATTGCACCGCGACAAACCAAGTGTGTTCTTTTAGCTCAATTGCTTCAATCAAGCCTTTACTCTCGCCGCTTACAATCATACCTTGCGATTCTAGCTTAGAGCGATAATTTGGATTCGCCTCATAACGATGTCTGTGCCGCTCTTTGACTATCTTTTGTCCTCCATAAGCGGCTTGCAATTTACTACCCTCTTTTGTGTGGCATTCGTATTCTCCTAAGCGCATTGTGCCTCCCATAGGCGAAGTATGCGTGCGGATTTGTTCCTTGCCTTGCTGGTCAATGAAATTCTCAATCAAATAAATGGCAGGTTCTTTTGTATTTGGATTAAATTCCATAGAATCTGCCTCTTTAATCCCAAGCACATTGCGGCAAAACTCCAAAATCGCTAATTGCATTCCCAAACAAATCCCAAGAAATGGAATCTGATGTATTCGCGCAAATTCTATGGCTTTCATCTTGCCGACAATCCCTCTTTCGCCAAAACCACCGGGCACAAGGATTCCATTCACATATTTAAGGCTATTAAGGGCTTCCTCGCTTTTCTCTAGCTCCTCACTATCAATCCATTGAATATTCACCTTTGTATCTAGATTTGCTCCCGCGTGAATTAACGCCTCCGTGAGTGATTTGTAAGATTCTTTCAAAGTCAAATATTTCCCTACAAATGCGATAGTTACTTCATTTTGTGGTGCTAAAATCTGCTTAACAAGCAAATCCCATTCTTTCATATCGGGCTTAAATTCAGGCAACTTTAAAAATCTAGCGATAGGCACTAGCATTCCCTCTTTGAGAAAATTCAGCGGCATTTGATAAATACTTTTGGCATCTTGTGCCATAATCACGCAATCATAATCCACATCGCAACTCATAGAAAGCTTATTTTTTAGCTCTTTTGGAATCTCCTTTTCTGTGCGCGCAATAATAAGTTGTGGCGTGATTCCGATTCTACGCAACTCTTGGACGCTATGTTGTGTTGGCTTTGTCTTTAACTCGCCTGCCGCACGAATTAATGGAATCAAAGTAACGTGCAAACTAATCACGCGTTCGATTCCATATTCGTGCTTCATTTCACGCATTGCTTCCAAAAAAGGTAAGCCCTCAATATCCCCCACGGTGCCACCTAACTCAACGACAAGAATCTCTTTTCCCTCGCCTGCAAGGCGGATTCTGTGTTTAATTTCATCTACAATATGGGGAATGACTTGGATTGTTTTCCCTAAATATCCACCCTTACGCTCTCTATCAATCACACTTAAATAAACTTGCCCTGTCGTAAAATTGTTTTTAGAGGAAAAATTCATATTCAAGAATCTTTCATAATGTCCGATGTCCAAATCTGTTTCCGCGCCGTCTTGGGTTACAAAAACCTCTCCGTGTTCTAGCGGGCTCATTGTTCCGGGGTCTACATTGATATAAGGGTCAATCTTTAAGATTCCGACTTCAAAACCAGAATTTTTAAGCAAAGTTGCAATGGACGATGATGTGATTCCTTTGCCTAACGAACTTAAGACGCCACCGGTTACAAAGATATATTTTGTTTCAAATTTGGACATTACAAACCTCTAAAAATTAAAAGTGTTATTATACTTTTAAGCAAGTTAATTTTTGCTTTTTACAAGCATTCGCAAAGAACTTTCCGTTTAAGTTGAACGAATTTCTCTATTTTTCTTGCCCCATTCACACATAGAATCCAAAATAGGAATCAAAGTTTCCCCCTTTTTGGAGAGACGATATTCTACCTTTGGCGGAATCTGTGGATATTCTTTGCGCTCTATTAAGCCATCATTTTCAAGCTCTTTTAGCGCATTAGTCAAGGTTTTAAATGAGATTCCATTCAAATAACGTTTCATCTCATTATACCTTACAACCTCAAAGCGAAAAAGACAATAAAGAATACTCATCTTATATTTCCCTGCAATCAGCGAAAGCGTATAAGCAAAGGGCGAATCTGACAGGCATAAGTCGTGCGAAAGTTGTGTGGGACAAGTATTTTGCATTTTTATCTCCTCTTTTTCTAAAATTTTCAAGAAATTATACTCTCTTTTTAGTAAGTATCATACTTTAATTTTCGTATTGCACTTATTTGAAGTTTAATTTATAATTTCTCAAGAATTTTTGCGCAAGATTCTTGAATCAAATTTAAAGGAGTGAAAATGCAAACGATTCTGCTGCTAAATGGCGGTAAGGCTTTTTGTGAATCCGGCGGCAAACTTAGCGCGACTTTGCAAGAAGTGGCAAAAGAGACTTTAGAATCTCTAGGCTTAAATGTGCTAGAAACACACATTGATAAAGGTTACAATGAAACCCAAGAAGCTCAAAAGATTCTAAGCTCTGATGTTTTAATTTGGCAATTTCCAGGCTGGTGGATGGGCGAACCTTGGATTGTTAAAGAATACATTGACAAAGTCTTTATGGCGGGAGCTGGGACGGGTCAATTTTTAACAGGAGATGGACGCCACAGAAACAATCCAAACAAAAACTACGGCACAGGTGGCTTGCTAAAAAGCAAAAAATATCTCTTTAGCACGACTTGGAATGCTCCACTTAGCGCATTTGAAGATAAAAATGAGTTTTTTGGAGGAATCGGCATAGACGGAGTGAATTTGCATTTACACAAAGCGCACGAATTTGTAGGAATGTCAGCATTGCCTAGCTTTACTTGCTATGATGTAGTAAAGAATCCTAAAGTAGAACAATATATTGCGGATTATAGGGCGCATTTGCGCAAAGTCTTGGGATAAACCCAAATGAACAAATGTAAGAATCGCAAACGTAGAGACTTTTTAAAAGCTTCTGCAAAAATTGCGGGTATATTAGCTTTTGGAAGCACAACAAATTGCTTTGCAAGCTACAATAAAATTAAAGGAGAAAAAATGACAAAAATTAGTGAATATGAAGCGATTATCCAAGTGATACAAACCTACTTGGAGGGTTCAAATCAAGGCAAAAGTGAAATTGCTAAACAAGCCTTTGCCAAAGACGCCATTATGCAAGGCACAAACAAAGATGGTAGCCTAGTGAGTGGAAGCATAGAGAATCTCTACAAAGTGCTTGATGAAAGCGGAGAGGCAAAAGACGCGGAATCCCGCATTGATGTGCTTTATGTTGATGAGAGTATCGCAAGTGTGCGCGTGATAATAGAAAATTGGCACGGCTTAAACTTCACAGATTTACATCAGCTTTTTAAGAGCAATGGTGAGTGGAAAATCGTCGCTAAAGCGTATCATACACATTAAAATCTCATCTTGTGTAAGATTCAAGCGTGAGCTACAAAGAATCGCTAGATTCTTAAAAGCTCACAAAATTTGTCAATTTACTTCAAACAAATTTCTTTGCTTTAAATATTTTTATCAGCCTTATTGCCCAATCATAATGGCTGGAAGTCGCGCTAATACAATAGTCTCCAAGACTTGTCGTGCCGCACTAAGGATAATGCTTTTTGATAAATAGCTCATTTGGGAAGATTTTGTATCATTTTCATACAATCTGTATGGCTTTGCAAAAGCAGACTTTGTTATTAAATCATTGCTTCCTATTGTTCTATGATGAGTTTTTCTTCTATATATTTTTGCATTTCCTCATCATCAAAAACTTTATCAAATTTTGCTTTGATTTCTGTGTCAAACCCTGCTTTGATTTGTTTATTTATATCTTCAATAAAAATTTTAAAATCACTATTTTTTTCCAAAAGCATATTGAGTGTTTGTATATCAATCTCTCTTTCTCTGGAGCTAAGCAAGATTTTAGAATCCAAAGTTTCGCACTCAAGTTTTATCACTCCGATACCAAAGCTTTGATTTAGTCGTCTTAACTCGCTTAAAACCTCCTCATCAATTTCTTCAAAAACTACCAAATACCCTTCATTTGCCCAACTAGAATTACTCACAGCCTGAAAATAACTTTCCTTTAAATTTGAAAAATTAAGGCTAATTTTAAGTTCAAATGAAAAAAGTTTATAACTATTTTGCCCTATATTATGCAAAAATGTCAGAGTTTCTTTATTATAATCATCATAAGGAAAATACACACCTACAATATCAGGATAATTCCATTTGTCTTTGCCCATTGCTGTTTTTTTGCTTTTCTCGTGGTAAATAGTTTTGCATCGGAGATTAAAATTAGAATTTTCATAGAGAAATTTTACAAGCAAAGGGTGTAAGTCTCTTTCGTGAAATTTCATCTTTTCATCTTTATCCAAAATTTCATTGAGTATTTTTGAATTTTCCATATTTAATAGCTCATTTTCTCTCTCTTTAAGCCAAAAAGTAGTGGGTTTCTTAGAAGCAAAAATAAAGCAATTCTCTTTTCTTTTAATGCGTTCATAAATAACAGCTCCAAGGGTCATAACAGGCGTTTTTCCAACGCTTGAAAGCTTTTTATCAAGCCCCATTTCACAAGCCTTTAACCAAATTTGCTTACTCGTCAATGGAGTATTTGCTTGTTTTAAAATTTCTACAACAAGTTCTTTATAAGTCATTTTTCCTCCTTCACTCCCACTCAATCGTACCCGGTGGTTTGCTTGTGATATCATACACCACGCGGTTAATACCCTCAACCTCATTAATAATGCGATTACTCACAGATTCTAAAAAATCGTGGGGCAAATGCGCAAAAGTCGCTGTCATTCCATCAATTGCTTCTACTGCACGCACACAAATCGTATTATCATAAGTGCGATTATCGCCCATTACACCTACGCTCCGCACATTTAAAAGCACACAAAACGCCTGCCACACTTTGTCATAATAGCCTTGTTTGCGCAGCTCGTCTATAAAGATAGAATCTGCCTCACGTAGCAAATCTAAATCTCTCTTATTCACCTCGCCCATAATGCGTATGGCAAGCCCGGGTCCTGGGAATGGGTGGCGCATTAGCATAGATTCAGGCATTCCAAGCTCTCGCCCTAACGCCCTCACTTCATCTTTAAAAAGCTCCCGCAAAGGCTCAATGAGTTCAAACTTCATCCACTCCGGCAATCCACCCACATTATGGTGGCTTTTTATCGTCTTAGAGGGACCCTTCACACTCACAGATTCTATCACATCAGGATAAAGCGTGCCTTGTGCGAGGAATTTTATCTCACCTTTGGTATTGTGCTTTTTTGCCTCTTTTTCAAACACTTCAATAAAAGTCTCTCCAATGATTTTACGTTTCTTCTCTGGGTCAATCACACCTTTAAGACGGCTTAAAAACAACGCACTAGCATCTGCAGTAATCAGCGGCACTTTGAGGTTTTCTCTAAACATCTTCTCCACCGCCTCTCTCTCACCCTTGCGCAAAAGCCCGGTATCCACAAACACAGGGATAAGATTTTCCCCAATGGCACGATAAAGCAAAGCTGCAACGACACTAGAATCTACCCCACCACTCACCGCACATAAAACCTTAGAAGGCGTTGGCTTTTTGGTGCTTTTAGCGGATTGTTCGCTCGGTGCTTGGTCATTACCCTCAAGGTAACTCCCTTCGCCCCTCGCTCCAAAACCACTAAAATCCCTCAAGAATCTTTCCGCCTTAGAATCTTTGGCAAAATCTTTAGATTCCACTTTCGTTTTGCTTTGCTTTTCATCTAGCATTCTAAGATTTGCAGTAGTGCTTTCGTAGTTTTTTTGGGATTTTGGGGGTGAGGCTAGACTAATGGTCTGCGAACTTTCAAAATCCCAAAAATCTGCGGAATGATTGCCCAAAGTTGAATGCCTTTTGAAACACGAAATCAGGTGGTCATTCACCATTCCAATAGCCTGCATAAACGCATACATAGTTGTAGTGCCGACAAACTTAAACCCACGCTTTTTCAAATCCTTAGCGATTGTATCTGAAAGTGGTGTGGAAGCGGGTAAATTTGCGATGCTTTCAAAGGCATTGATAATCGGCTTGCCTCCCACAAAGCCCCAAATATACTTATCAAAGCTTCCAAACTCCTTTTGCACTGCCAAAAATGCCTTAGCATTAGAAATTGCAGCTTCTATTTTGGCACGATTGCGGATAATCCCCTCATTGTGCATTAAAGATTCTATTTTGCTCCCATCATAAGCAGCAATTTTATGGTAATCAAAATCATCAAATGCTATTCTAAAACTCTCACGCTTTTTAAGAATCGTAATCCAAGAAAGACCCGCTTGAAAACTCTCTAACAAAAGAAACTCAAAAAGTTTCCTATCATCGTGCAGTGGTTCGCCCCATTCTGTATCGTGATAATTTTCATATAATTTACGTGCCGATTCGTCCTTATCAGTAGCCCAAGTGCAACGCACCCTCTCGCATTTTCCTTGTGCCTCAAGCCCCAAAGACTTTTGCAAACTCTCACGTGCAATGCTTAGGGGGATAAGTTTTGGTGAAAATTCCCCAGCACTCCCCGCAGGGATAGGATTTTCTCCTGTTTTTGTAAATCCTAAATGCTGATAGAAACTCAAAGCCCACTCAAGACTATTAACCTTTATGACTTCAAATGCACCTAAATACCGCATAAATGCTTCTTTGAGTAGTGCTTTACCTACACCTTTTCTAAAGGCTTTTGGAGCGATAAAAAGCATTGCGATTTCATTTTTTTCTATCTCAATAAAACCTAGCCATTCTTCATTTTTTTTGGCTATAAGTAAATTTTTGGATTTTAAAATAGCCTCCAGTATTTCTTCTCTCATACCCGCAATCTCATCTTCGCTTAAATCTTTGTGGGTGGCTCTTGCGCCCTGCTCCCAAATAGAGGCAAGATGTTGAATTGCTTGTGCTTTCCCAACTTGTTTAAAAGATTCTACAAGAGTGATAAAAGACAAAGAATCCTCTGGAGATGCCAAAGTGCGCTGTAATTGCTCCCTCGCTACCTCCATAGGCGTTAGCATAATTTTCTGATAACTTCCAACACAAAAGGGTTCGCCTGCCTTTTTAAATCCCAAAGATTGATAAAATCCCAAAGTTTGCTTACGGCTATTAAGGATAATGCTGTCAAATTTATACAAATGCCAATTTATTGCTTCTTTAAGCAGTGCCTTGCCAATCCCTTTGCTAAAATATTGAGGCGCGACAAAAAGTAGAGTAATTTCATTGCTTTTCACCGCGATAAAGCCTAGCCATTCCCCCGCTTTTTTAGCAATCAATATTTCCTCTGCCTTTGCAATATAATCTTTTTCTATCTCTTTGCACCTGTGGGTGATAAATGCTTCACTTACTTGTTGTGTGGCTCGCACAGAATCTTCCCAAATTTGTAGGAGGTTTTCTATCGTTTGCGCCTTTCCTTTTTCTTTAATAGCAACTTTTAATGTAATAAAAGCAGGATTTTGCAAATCCACATTTTCGCTTCCATAAACGATATGGCGCAGTTTTTCAATCTCATTTTGCGCGAAATTCCGCATATTCCAGCTTGTATCCGCGCCACAAATCCCTACTGCAAAGTTTTGCAACATCTGCCCTCCACACTCGCTATGCACGACTTCAGGGTGAAACTGCAAGGCATAAATCTTGCGCTTAGAATCTGCAATCACGCAATAATGTGTATTGCCAGACTTTGCAAGCTCTTTAAATCCTTTTGGGATTTTTTCTACTTTATCAGCGTGGCTCATCCATACGATAGAATCTTGCTTCACATTTTTAAAGAGTGTGTTTGCTCCAAGCCCTTGCGTGTTCGTGCTATTCTCTAATCCTTGCCATACATTTTTTTTAAGCTTAAAAACCAAATGGTTGATTTTTTTGCCCTTGTAAGACTTAAGATATTCCCCCACTTTTTGCATACTAAGCTTTTTTGCGACTTTAAGAGAGCTCAAATTATCCTCTTTGATGAGACAATACACTTCCTCCAATCCCAAAGTTTCAAAGCCATATTTTACACACATTCTAGCTGCTTCGCTTCCATAGCCTTTGTCCCAAAAATCGTGGTGTAAAAGATAGCCGATTTCTACAACTTCTTGAGTTTTGCCCTTTAGGTTTATCTCTGCATAATTTAGCCCCGCATTGCCGATAATCTCGCCACTTTGCTTCTCCACAATCGCCCAGATTCCAAAGCCATATTGTTGATAATGCGCTAATTGTTTATCCAACCATTCTTGACTTTCCTTTTTGCTAAATCCGTGCCCCCACGCATACATCGTCTTTTTGTCACTTAAGATTCTATGTAGTGCGACAAAATCCGCCTGTGTATAAGGACGCAAAAAGACACGCTCACTCTCACACACAAAAACATTTGCCACAGAACCGCTAGTTTCTCTTTCAAGTGCTTTTTTTAATGTTGCCTTGTTTATTTTTAAATGCACAATGGGGAAGTCTCGCCCTGCGGAATCTTGCGCGCTTTTGCCGATTGCTTCAAAGCCCAAACTCTGATAAAATGCCAAGCCTTGCGCATTTTGCTCGTTGCAATCTACTAAAATGCAAGGATAATCTTTCAAATATCGCTCCAACGCCTCCTTTAACAATGCCTTGCCCACACCTTTTTTAAAAGCTTTTGAAGCGACAAAAAGCATTTCAATCTTATTGTCTTCCACACCAACAAAGCCCAAAAAATCCTTTTTATCTGTCGCAGTGATAATATTTTGAGAGCTTTGTAGTGCTGCTTTGACTTCTATTTTAATCTCTGCAATGTCTTGCTTAGTTAAAAAAGTGTGGCTTACTCGCACAGAATCTTCCCATAAATCAAGCAAGGCTGTTAGCATTTGAGGAAACTTGTTTTGACTAAAAAGCGTAAAAGAAAGGCTCATCGGCACTTGTGCGCCTTGAAATGTGGGATAAGATGAAACTTTAGAATCTTTATCCGCATAGGATTCCATAATCTCTAGCACCGCCTTGCCAAACTCTTGCGCGTCTGCCTTGATGACGCGTCCGCCAAAATGTTGGGCGATAAGCTGCATACCATAGCAGATTCCTAAGATTGGAATCCCAAGCGAAAAAATTGCGCTATCGGGCTTATAGGCGTCTTTTTCATACACACTTGCGGGTCCGCCACTTAGTATAATGCCTTTAGGATTCTTTGCCTTAATAGAATCTAGTTTTTCAAAGTAAGGGACAATCTCGGTATAAACGCCATATTCACGCAGTCTCCGCGCGATGAGCTGTGTGTATTGAGAGCCAAAATCTAGCACTAAAATTTGGACATTATTTGCTTGCATAAAGAATCCTTAAAAGTTGTAGAATCGCATTTGTTAATTTTTGGCGCAATCTTAGCTAAAAGTTGCTTATAAGTGCTTTTATTCAAGCTTTGTAGTTGAGATTTGCAAGTCTTTTATCAATTTGTAGTAAATTTTGTTTTTTTGATAAAATATGCGTGGAAATATTTAGAAACGAGAGGGAGTTGCTTATGACAAGTGATGAAAAAATTTTTAAGGAATTTCAAGAGCGTTGGAGTTTGAAAAAAGTCAGAAATATGACTTTAGAGGAATATACAGGACTAGGTGGAGTAAATAGAGATGACTTTACTTATTGGATAGAAACTAAACTTAGTAAATTTAGTAAATTTAGTAAATTAGGGAGTATATCGGGAGGAAGTGCATTTAAATTTGGTATTTATAAGCGTAATGCAGAGACTATAAAAGAAAATGGACAAGGTTTTATTTACGAAAAAGACTATGCTTGGTCGGCAAAATATGGAAACACAAAAGAGGAGGCTTTTGATAAAATTAAATCTTATATTATAAAAATAATAGAATTGAGTCAGCGCAACAAACTTGATGAGATAGACAAAATATATTTAGGACATTCATATAAATGGAAAATTGCCTTTCATTATCAGGATATTAAAGATATGAAAATAGTTTGCATATTTAGCGAAAATGTTTTACAAAAAATCGCAAAGGGAGAAAATTTAGGGGAAAAATTAAGCACAGCACAAATTTATGAAAAACTTTTGGGAGACAAAACTTACACCCTTGAAACAATGATACAAGAAAAATATAAGCCCCTTTGGCAAAAATATGGTGAAAATTCACAAGAAATAAAGGAGAATCCAAATACTCAAACTCAAAACACAATCCCCCTTAATCAAATCCTCTATGGACCTCCAGGAACAGGTAAGACTTATGAAACCATCAATAAGGCTTTGGAGATTTTAGTCAAATTTAAAGAGATAGATTCTATCCCCGAGACAAGAAAGGAGCAAAATAAACTTTTTAGAGAGTTTAAAGATAAAGGACAAATTGCTTTTATCACCTTTCACCAAAGCTTCTCTTATGAGGAGTTTGTAGAAGGGATAAAGCCTGTTGTTGATGATTCTTCCAAAAATATGACTTATGAAGTGCAAAATGGAATCTTTAAAGAGATTTGCCAAAGGGCATTAACAAATTATCAAAAACACAAGGAATCTAGCAATGAATCTGAAAATAGACAAGTCAATACTCAAGAACTATTCCAAACTTATGCTTTCTCGCTAAAACAGGTTTTAGATGAGGGGAAAGAACTTGATTTTTATAAAAAAATGAAAATTTACTCCATTAATCTTAAGGAAAATGGGGAGATAAAATCTATAAGTATTGGGACAAGTGCGGAATCAAATTCTATGCAAAGCTTGACTAAAGAAATTATTTTAAGAGATTATCCAAAATTCAAAAGCGGAGATATAAAAAGTTATAAAGATATTAAACCGACTTATGAATCACAATCACAATGGCACGGGAACGCTATTTATTATTTTGAATTATATAAAAAGCTTCAAGAATTTGAAAAGACAGAGTATAAAAAGCAGGATTCTAAGTCTGTGGAAAAAGTCCCACTTAAGCCCTATATCCTCATTATCGATGAGATTAATCGCGGGAATATTAGCAAGATTTTAGGGGAGCTTATCACGCTTATTGAACCAAGCAAAAGAATTTGGAATGATGAGGAGCTAAGGGTAACTCTACCTTATAGCCAAGAGACATTTGGTGTGCCAAGTAATCTTTATATCATTGGCACAATGAATACAGCAGATAGAAGCATTGCTTTACTTGATACTGCGTTGCGTAGGAGATTTGAATTTAGCGAAATGATGCCAGATTGTGAAGTGCTCAAAAGTATTTGGTTAGTGAAAGATACAGAGGATAAAAGAGACAAAGAAAACAATTTGCAAGATACTAATTTGCATATTGATGAATATCAAGTGCTAGAATCTAAAATTTTATTTAATATTCTAAAAACCCTTAATCATCGCATTGAGTTTTTGCTTGATAGGGAACATACCATAGGACACGCATTTTTCTTTGAAGGAGCAAAATTTTTTAAAAATAATGAAAATGTTTGGTATGAATTAAGTTTGAATGACTTAAAAACAATTTTTGCCAAAAAGATTATCCCTCTTTTGCAAGAATATTTCTATGAGGATTATGCTAAGATTGACGCGGTGCTTAATGGCAATGGAATGATAAAATCTAAGAGTATGCAGGATTTGGACATAAGTTTGAGTGATGAGTTTGTAGATAGTGAGAAAAAAATCTATGAAATCGTGCCATTAGAAGATGAGATTTGGAGCAATCCTCAAACTTATATTAAGATATACGAAACTAATTAACAATGAATCATAAAAGTTTATGTATCGCTGAATGGCAAAGCTTTGGGGTAGAGGATATTAAGCGAGTTTTGGAGCAAAAAGATAATCAAACAAATAAAAAACTAGAAAATCAAGCCCGAAAAATCTTTGAGGAATTGGTAGAATTTGCACACACAGAGGGCAATCATATTTTCTTAAAATTTGCAGGCAAAAAGCTAAAGGCACAAAATTATGTCGGACTTATTCAAATTAAAAGCGGCTTTTGCCTAGAGATTTTGCCAAAAACTTTTCATACGACCAAAGAAAGTGAGGGCTTTGCATCTAAGGATATAGAGGATAAACGAAAATCCATAGAATCCGCCAAAGCACTTTTACTCAAAATGCTTCAATCTCTCAAAGATTCTCCTTTTAAACAAAGTCATTTTGCACACTTAAAGTTAGCAAAAATGCCTTTACTTGAAGTGTTTGTTTTAATGTTTTTAGAGGAATTAGAAAAATTAGTGAAAAAGGGGTTAAAAAGCGATTATATTGTGCGTGAGGAAAATCGCAATTTTTTAAAAGGCAAATTGCTTTTAAATGAAAATTTAAAGCTCAATTTCGCCCACAAAGAGAGATTTTTCATAAGCAGTGATGAGTTTAGTGTCAATATTGCCTCAAATCGCATTATCAAAAGCACTTTAGAGCTTTTAAACACACAGAATCTAAGCACAAATACAAGTGCAAAATTAATGCAAATGCGCTTTATCTTTGCAGATATTCCCCCAAGTCAAAGTATAGATAAAGATTTGAGTAAATACCAAAATTTAGGGTATTTTAGGAATTATAAAATCATTTTGCAATGGTGCGAAATCTTTTTAAGGCGCAGGGCTTTTACTCCTTATCGTGCAGATTCCAAAGCTTTTGCTTTACTCTTTGATATGAATAAACTTTTTGAATCCTTTGTTGCAAGCGAAATGAGAAAGTGGCTATGTAGTGCGAAGTTGAGTTATGAAAATAAAGAATTTATGGGACAAATTTTTGGAGAAAACAAAGACTTTTACCTTAAAACCCAAGAAAAGAGCAAATATCTTGCTTTAGAGGGTGATAAAAATAGATTTTTGCTTAACCCCGATATTGTCGGCTACCAAAAGCAAGTTCAAACAGACCAAGCCCTTTTCATTGCCGATACCAAATGGAAGATTCTAAGCCAAGAGAAACAAAATTATGGTATTTCTCAAAGTGATATATATCAAATCTTTGCGTATTTAGCCAAATACCAATGCAAGAGAGGCTTTTTGATTTACCCAAAGATAGAGGATTGCAAGAATATATTAGAAAATTTAAAGCTAATTTTCAAACCAGAAATTCTTAACAAAGAAGCCAATCAAACTACACTCACGCTCTGCTTTTTTAATGTGTAGTTTGTTGAAATTAACCCTTATTTATTCAATAGAAAGGAGTTTCCCTACAAAAACCAACGCCAATAAAGCATACCAAAAACAATAATGAGCACGATTCCAGCTAAACTTAAAAGAATCCCAAACCGAAACATATCCCAAACTTTTACCCCGCCTTTGCTAAAAACTATCGCATTGGGTGGAGTAGAAATAGGAAACATAAAGGAAAATCCCACACAAATAGTGGCAATGAGCATTACGAGACTTTGCATTTGTGGGTCCAAAAAGTCTTTTGTGGAAGCAAAAATAGCAGAAAGCAGAATCGCAATCAACGCCGTAGAGCTAATAAACATTGTCAAGCACAAAACCAACAAACACACACAGAGCAAAAAAACCAAAAGCGGCAGAGAGCCAAAATACTCAAAAACAGGCTTAAAAGCATCTCCTAATTGCATTTTTGCAATCGCCATAGCGATACAAAATCCAGCACCAAACAAAAACATCACTTCAAAAGGAACTGCCTTAGAATCCTCCCAACGCAAACAACCAATCTTAGGAACAAACATCAAAAGCCCAAAACTAAGCAAAAGGATATTTTCATTAAACCCCAGCCCGTTATAAATCGGCTTTATGGGAGAATTTAGCAAAAGCAGCAGAAGCAAAACGCCAATTAAAAACATTAATTTTTTATGCTCAAAAGTTACTTTAATCTCCTCAAATGCTTCAATTTTCAGCTCTTCATTTCCGAGATTAACAGAAAGAATCTTAATCATCACATAAAGCATACACAAAGTTAAAGGCAACATCATAAAAATCCAAGTCGCAAACCCGATGCTTTCAAATTGTATCGTCTCCAAAAAACCCAAAAAGATGAGATTCGGTGGCGTGCCAATCGGTGTTGTGATTCCGCTAATACTCGCCCCAAAAGCAACAGCAAGCAAGAATCTACTTTTTAAAGCCTCATCTTGCGTGATAGAAAAAGCAATAGGAATCAGCAAGAGTGCCACCGTGGAATTAGACAACACACTACCTAGTGCGACACTAGCCACTCCAAGTGCAGTTAAAATGCCTTTGGGAGTTGTCGGAAAATAGCTTAAAAATTTCTTTGCGATGATTTTGTGTAAGCCAATCTTTTCTACGCCAATAGCAAGCATAAATCCACCCAAAAATAAAAAGATGATAGGGTTTGCATAGTTGCTCGTCGCACTTTTCACATCTAAGATTCCAAAAGCCGGAAACAAAATAATAGGCAACAAAGAAACAATGCCTAGTGGCAAGGCTTCATTAATCCATAAGGTAATCAGCAAAAACAAAATCCCAATAAACGCCCCCACCTCAAAAGAAGCCGCAAAGTAATAAATACTCAAAAAGCCTGCCAAAAAAGCACAAAAAATCGCCAAACTCAAACCCGATAGAATCTGAAAATGCGTTTTAAATCTTAGCTTTTTGTGTAGTCTTGCTCTTAATCTCATTAAAAACCTTTTATGCGTTGATTTAATGAAATTGTAGCATACAATGCTAGTTTAATTCCTCCCCTAATTGCTCCATTTCCTTAAGTGCATTTTTAAGACTTATGCAAATTTCCTTGCTTAGTTCCTCTGGGCTTGGCAGATTCTCCAAATCCTCTAAACTCTCATCTTTTAACCAAAAAATATCCAAATTCATCTTATCGCGCTTCTTAATCTCTCCAATACTAAAAGCGTGGAATCGCTCATTCTCCTTGCGATTTTCCATTGCCCCCACGCAAAAACTTGCTTCAAACTCCCGCAAATGCTCCGCACTCAAAGGACTTGTTACAAGGCTTAGATTAATATTCGTGCGCATATCATACACCCATACTTTTTGCGTGGAATCCTCGCTTGTTGCGACTTTGTCAAAAAACAGCACATTCGCTTTTACGCCTTGTGCGTAAAAAATCCCGGTAGGAAGCCGTAAAATCGTATGCAGATTAAAATCCTCTAAGAGTTTTTTACGCACTTTCTCCCCCGCTCCCGCTTCAAACAGCACATTATCGGGTAGCACCACCGCCGCTTTACCCCCGATTTTTAAAAGATTCATAATGTGTTGCAAGAAATTCAGCTGCTTATTAGAGGTTGTGGCGAAAAAATCCTCTCTGTTGTATTCGTCCTTTTGGCTTTTCACCTTGCCATTTTCGGCTAAAATCTTAGTCGCCGACTTCTTGCCAAAGGGCGGATTGGTTAGCACCCTATCAAACCGCCGATTGCCTAACTCACTTAGAGAATCCCCAATCTCTATAATGCCTCCCTCGCCTCCGATTCCGTGCAGATACAGATTCATCGCGCACAAAGACGCCACTAAAGGCGTAATGTCCTTGCCATAAAGCCTCTCATTTCTTAAGCGTTTGAGTTCCTCTTTGTCCTTTGTCTGTGCTTTCATCGCCTCATACGCACTTAGCAAAAATCCGCCAGTGCCACACGCAGGATCGCATACCTCCATATTAGGCTTTAGCTCCATTAGCCCCACAATAGAATCTATCAGCACTCTAGGCGTGAAATACTGCCCTGCTCCCGCCTTTGTCTCTGTGGCGTTTTTCGCAAGTAGCCCCTCATAAATCGCGCCTTTTATATCTACATTCAAGCCCAGCCAAGTTTCACTATCCATAAGCACAAAAAGCTTTTTAAGATTTGCAGGCTCTTTGATTTTGTTTTGCGCGTCATTGTAGATAAGCCCTATCACGCCCTCACTCTTTGCAAGTTGCGCGAGTGCGGCATTATACGCGCTCTCTAGCTCCAGCCCATCTAGGTTTATGAGCCGCTCCCATTTGCAGTTTGCAGGGATTTTGCTACTTTCTCCTATGCTTTCCCTCTCACTTTCCATTTTCAAAAACAGCAAATAGCTTAACTGCGCGACATATTCAGTATAACTCACGCCACTATCACGCAAAATCGTTGCGAAATTCCACACCTTTGCGACAATCGCTTTTTCACTCATTTTTGCCCCTTTTATGTTGCGAATTTTGGAATTTTTAACATTCCCCGCATTTCTCTTGCAAAATTTTTAGCAAATCCTCATATTTGCACCTGCCCTCTGCTAAAGATAGTCCAAGATTCTCTATTTCATCATTGCTAAATTCTATTTTTATGCCATTAAGCTCCAAAAGAACGAGCAAAATCATCATTCCTATGCGCTTATTGCCATCGACAAAGGGGTGATTTTGTATCATCGCACTTGCAACTTTGGCGATTTTTTCCAAAACACTAGGATAAAATTCCACCCCGCCAAACCCACTCTCGCCACTTGCCAAAATCCCTTCTAAAATACCTCTATCTCTTAGCTCGTAGCTACCACCGGTTTGCACAATAAGCATTTTATGAAGCTCTAAAACCTCATCAATCCCAAGCCATACCATTTTTTCTTACTTTGCTAAAGCCTCAAAAGCTGTTCTGTATTTTTCTAGCATTTTGTTCCCAATCTCTCGCGCTTCTTTGCTACTTGCATAAAAACTTGTCTTTGTTGGGGCTTTAAGCTCAAAAGGTATAGCATTTTCCCTTATCACTGCTTTTGCAAAAATATTAAAAGCGGAGCTAAGATTCAGCCCTAAACTTTGGACAATCTCTTCAAATTCTTGCTTTTCTCGCTTGTTCATCTTAAAAGTTACATTGATATTTGCATTATTTGACATCATCTCTCCTTTTTGTATAGTTTATGGTATTTTACCATATTTTAGCCTAATATTGCTTATTTTTGTTAAATTTTACATTCTACACCAACTCACCCTTAAAGGCTTGGTTTAAAAGTGAGGATTTGAGCCTTTGGAGATTTTCTAGGCTCTCATTCACAAACTGCGCCAACTTCTCCAAATGCGCAAAT
>NZ_JAIEFA010000041.1 GCF_029067145.1 Helicobacter sp.
CCCCCCCCCCCCCCCCCCCCCCCCCCCCCCCCCCCCCCCCCCCCCCCCCCCCCCCCCCCCCCCCCCCCCCCCCAATTATACAATGATGAATTCCTTGAAGAATCAAAGCTTTAAACAAAGAGCACTTTATACGCATTATTACGAATCCCTCCCTTTGCGCGACAAAACGATTCTGTATGAGAGCTTCCACGGGAGGTTGATGAGCTGCAATCCCTATGCGATTTTTAAGTTTTTATTGCACGATGAGCGATTTAGCGATTTCACGCATATTTGGGTGATTGAAAGCAGCGATTATATCAAAAGAGAGTATCGGAGGCTTAAGAATCTTATTTGCGTCAAACGCGGAAGTGATTTGTATCTGCGTTATCTTGCAAGTGCGAAATATCTTATCAATAACACCACTTTTCCTTATTATTTCATTCGCAAAGAGGGGCAATTCTATCTCAACACTTGGCACGGCACTGCAATGAAGAGTTTGGGTAAGCATATCCAAACAAGCTTTTTGGAGCATAGCAATACACAACGAAACTTCCTCCAAACTACGCATATCATCAATCCAAATGATTTTATGCAAAAGGTGCTTTTAGAGGATTATGAGATTTCTAAGATTTATCGTGGCAAGGCTTTGCTTAGCGGTTATGCAAGGATAGATTTGACTTTGCAAGAGGCAAATAAGCAAAGATTAAAAGAACATTTTGGAATAAAAGAGGGAGAAAGGGTGCTTTTGTATGCGCCCACTTATAGAGGATTCTTTGGACAAGCAGAGTTTGAATACGCGACCATCACGAAGCTCTTGCAAGAGCTCTCCGTAATGCCCTTTAAAATCCTTTTTAAAGGGCATCACGAAACTCTTAAATACATAGAGAAAGAGGACTTAAGAATCTGCGACGCAAACGATAGGGAGATAGACACCAACGAGCTTTTAAGCATTGTAGATATTCTCATCACAGATTATAGCTCCATTGCCTTTGATTTTATGCCGCTAGATAGACCGATTCTTTACT
Source organism: Helicobacter sp. (assembly GCF_029067145.1). Lineage (GTDB taxonomy): Bacteria > Campylobacterota > Campylobacteria > Campylobacterales > Helicobacteraceae > Helicobacter_D. Next base: position 1,005 of record NZ_JAIEFA010000041.1, read on the forward strand.
ATGCGTATGATTATGCGCAATACAAAAAGGAGCGGGGAGTGTATTTTGGCTTTGAGGAGTTGGGCTTGCAGTATTGCAAGAGCCTAGAGGAAGTCAAGGCACTTTTAAGTGATACGAAGTTTTTAAAGTGCAAAAATCGCTACACACACCTTAAGGAGCGGTTTTTCCCGCTAGAAGATGGCAATTCTACACAAAGAATCGTGGATTTCTTTTTCTTTGAAGCTTACGATTCTAGCAGGCTTTATCAAGCGCACTCTTGCAAGCCAAAGATTCTAATGTTTCAAGGGCATTTTATGGCAAATGGAATCGGCAGTGCGTTTAAGAACTTAATCGCGCATTTGCACCAAGAGTATGATTTCTTTGTCAGCGTGAGTGGTGGGCAGATTGCGCCTTATCCCGAGCGACTAGCGATTTTTGATTCTATTAGGAATCTCGTGGAGATTCTCCCCGCTGTGGGCGTGCAAAATCTTGATATACAAGAAAAATGGCTGCTTAGAGGGGAGTTTGTAAGAGAGAGAAATAACGAGCAGGAATCCCTTATGCAAAAGGCTTGGCAGAGAGAATGGCGCAGAGTGTATGGAGAATGCGCATTTGATTGCTGTATCAATTATGAAGGATATAGCTTGTATTGGGCGTTTTTGTATGCGTATGCGCCGCCAAAGCGCAAGTATATTTTCTTGCACAATACAATGCAAGGAGAGTTTTATAAAAAATTCCCTCAAATTGAGGGAATTTTTTACCTTTATAAAAGATTTTCCAAGCTTCTAAGTGTAAGTGAGGGAACGAATGCGCAAAACAGAGAGGATTTATCGGATAAATATGGAATCGCGAAGGACAAATTCTGCACTTTGCATAATTTTATCAATGCAGAGGAGGTGCTAAGGAAGTCCGCGATTCCATTAGAAAAGGAAATAGAGCGCAAATACTTTAAGCAAGGCTATCGGGTCTTTATAAATGTTGCGCGATTGTCTATTGAAAAAGACCAAACAAGCTTGATTTTGGCTTTTGCTAGAGTGAGCAGGGAAATTCCTAAGCTTACTTTGTTGATTTTGGGCGAGGGGGCGTTGAGGGAGCAATTAGAGGGATTAATTAGTGAGCTTGGATTGAAAAATAAAGTCTTTTTGCTTGGATTTCAAGCCAATCCTTATAATTTCCTTAAAAAAGCCGATTTTTTTGCGCTTTCCAGCGAGCACGAGGGCTTGCCCCTCGTGCTCGCTGAAGCAATGATATTAAAGCGTCCGATTCTTTGCACAGATTTTACTTGTGCGAGGGATTTTTTAGGCGCGCACAATGAATATGGACTTGTCGTGCCAAGAGGAGAGGAGGGAATCTATCAAGGAATAAAAACTCTTTTGCAATCCCCACCTACTTTTAAGGAGTTTGATAGCGAGGGGTATAATCAAAGACTGCTTGGACAATACCGCGAGATTCTAGGAGGGGGGCAATGATATTTAAACCCAACGATTTGCAAGAAATCCGCCTGAATAAGACTTCTTTTGGCTACACATTGGAGCAAGAAACGCGATTGGATTGCTTGTGGATTGGAAAGGTGGATAGAAGCGATTTAGAACGTTTGAAAATCACAATCAATGGTGTATCCATAAAATCCCCGCGCCTAGAAATAAACGAAAAGGGAGTATGGATTCTTTTGTATCAAGAATTTGATGTAAAAAGCTTTGCAGTAGAGCTTGTGGGCGACTTTAGCGTGAAAGCTTATGTGAGAAAAAAGAATCTTTTAATAGCAGGGAGAGCCGATGCCTTTGGTAGTAGAATGAGTGCTTTTGTAACTGCAATTTATCTTGCGGAGAAATTGGGATTTAAATTCGGGTTTGTTTGGTCGCAACTAGACAAGGACAAAAGCGGGGCTTTTATGGAATCCGCCGAGGAACTTTTTGAAAAGGAGTTTTTGGAAGAGCATAATTATTCTGATGTTCTCCCCTTGCGCGGGGCGGGCAATACTTTGGCTTTTAAGGCTTTGCAAGAATTGCAAGAAAAGCCTTGTAGGGAAGTTTGGGGAACTTGGGTGATGAATTATTATATCCCAACAAAGGCGAATCTTGCGGACTTGAATGAGAGCGAATACAAGGAATCTTTTTATAAGATTTTTTCTCACTTGCCCTTAAAGCCTAGCTACAAGGAGCAGATTGCTAATGCTAGAGAAAAAGCGGCTTTAATAGGCGATTTTGTCGCCTTGCATATGCGAAGCGGGGATTCCATAGAGACGCAATATAGGAGATTTGTGTTTTGTCCTGTTATCCATAAATACTTTTTTCCTGTGGATTTGGTGATTTTTGCGGCAAGACATTTTATCAAGCTTGGCTTTAAGGTTTTGCTTTTTGGCGTGGATTCTAGGGCAAATGAAGCAGTAGCTAAGGTTCTAGACGATGAGGTAAAGAGTGGAAATTTCATCAACGCACAAGTTTGGAGTGAGAATTTAAACGAAACACAAAGAACGATTTTTGAAGTGTGTTTAATGGCTGAAGCGAAAAAAACGATTGCGAATCATTCTACATTTTCTAAATTTGCTGCTTTTTTGGGGTCGCAAAATGAGCTTTTGAACTTCAATGCCTATTTCACGCAAAAAGAGCTTTATAATGCTTTTATTATCCCAAAAATGAAAGATTATTTGAATATTTCTAATGTGCAAAAAAGCGTGAGTTGCGCTTATGCTTACCTTTTGGGGCGGCAAATTGGAGTGGCTTTTGAGGAGCGCATTAAGCTTTTGTGGTTGGCTTTGGAGTTTGATATGTGCAATAGTGCGTATCGTGTGATGTTGGTGGAGGAGTTTTTAAGACAGAAGCAAATCTACCGCGCAGAAAAATATCTTGAAAATGTGATAAATGAGAGGGGGGAAGAATATCTCGCGTCGTTGCTGCTTGTTTTGTGGAATACGCATATTGTTTTTAAAGAGCAATTTAAAGCTTACTTGGAAAATGCAAGGGAGGAATTTCCCTATATTTGCTTTTGTGCGGCTAAAATTTGCTTTTTTAATGGAAATATCACACAAGCCAAAAAGTTTATGGATTTAGCGCGGATTAAGGAATCGCAAAATGAAATGTTTTTGAGTTTCATTCCATCTCTTAAAGAGACAGATTCTAAAGTTGCGTTCATAACCGCAAAACACAGAATCCACTCCCACCTATCTTACAAACTAGGTTCTGCAATGATACTAAACTCTAAAAGTCTATGGGG
>NZ_JAIEFA010000042.1 GCF_029067145.1 Helicobacter sp.
TATATAAAGAAAGGATAAAGGCAAGAAATGAAAATTGTCAAATTGAATATTAGCGGAATGCATTGTAGTGCCTGTTCTTCTACGATTGAGAAAAATTTACAAAAGATTCCAAGCATTAAAAATATCAAGATTAATTCTATCAGCGGAAAGGCAAAAATTGCATATGATGAAACGCAAATTTCAGAAACACAAATTGCTGAACAAATTACTTCTTATGGATTTCCTGCAAACCTAGATGATTCTAAAGAGCAAGAAATCGCTTATATTAAGGGACTAAAGCGGAGATTATGGGTGGCAATCCCCTTGTTTGCGGTGATTTTTTCTTTGCATATGGGTGGATTCCACACTGCGTGGAGCGGAGTTGTGCAACTAATTTTAGCAAGCATTGTGCAGTTTTATTGCGGATTGCCTTTTTATCAAGGGGCAAAAAGCTTTTTTAAAACAAAATCGGCAGATATGAATGTCCTCATCGCACTTGGCACAAGTGTGGCGTATCTTTATTCGCTTTATCTTTTTGTGAGTGGTGGGAGTGGATTTTATTTTGAGGGCAGCAGTGCGGTAATTTGTTTTGTGCTAGTAGGCGAATACTTAAAGTCAAGCGCAAAGAAAAAGGCAAGTGATGAACTAGAGATTCTCTCTAAGCTTTTGCCTGCACAAGCGAGGTTGTTAAACGAATCACAACAGACACAATGGATTGCAATAGATAAGATTCAAAAGGGCAATCAATGCTTGGTCATAGGTGGCGAGAAGATTCCCTTAGATGGCGTTGTAGTCTCTGGGGAAGCAGAAGTGAGCAGTGCGCATATCAATGGCGAAGAGTTGCCCAAAACATTGGGCGCAGGCGCGGAGGTGATTGGCGGGAGTTTGGTTCTAAATGGCGAAATTGTGATTGAAGCGAGCAAGGATTCTAATGAATTTTTTGTTTATGAAATGTTGGACTTACTAGAGCTTTCACAGGCGCAAAAGCCACCTATTGGCGCACTTGCAGATAGAATCGCTAGCATATTTGTGCCGAGTGTCGTGCTGCTTAGCATTGTTTGTTTTGTATTTTGGCTAGCATTGGGGCAAGACTTGGGATTTGCATTATCTATTGCTGCTTGTGTGCTTGTTATTTCTTGTCCTTGCGCACTTGGTCTTGCTGTGCCTTTGGCGATTGTTTGTGCGAGTATGCGTGCAAAAAGAGCAGAGATTTTAATTAAAACACCCGATATTTATGAAAAGGCAAAACAAGTAAAAACGATTGTGTTTGACAAAACAGGCACACTCACAAAGGGAGAAATTGTGATTCGTGATTGTAAGATTTTATCCCAAACGCTCTCTTATGATTTTATCTCTAGCCTTGTTTGCGCAATGCAAAAGAACAATCCACACCCTATTGCGCGGGCAATCTTGGATTTTACCAAAGATTCTACCCCTTTTGATTTGGAATCTAAAACCTATGAGATTGGCAAGGGAGTGCAGGCAGTTTTTGAAGGAATGCCTTATTCTTTGGGTTCATTAGAATGGGTAGAATCCCTATGCAAAACGACATTGCGAGATTTTCCTCGTGAAAATTGTATTGCGCTTGGGGATTCAAAGGAAATCTTAGCCTTATTTTATTTGCAGGATTCCATTAAAGAAAATGCAAAAGCCACGATTGAGGCTTTGAGTGCGCGCGGAATAGAATCTGTGATTTTAAGCGGAGATAATGAAGAGAGTGTTGCAAAGATTGCAAAAACGCTTGGAATCGCAAAGTTTTTTGCGGGTGTCAATCCTGAAGAAAAAGCAAGTGTGATTGTAGAACTTGCACAAAAGGGCGCAGTTTGTTTTGTAGGAGATGGGATTAATGATGCGCTTGCACTTAAGAGTGCGAGCTTTGGAATCTCTTTTGCGCAAGCCACAGAGTTGGCGCAAGAAGTAGGAGATGTTTTATTGTTAAAAGAAAATCTATGGGGCATTGTGGAGGTTTTTGATATTGCCAATGCGACTTTAAAAAACATTCGTGAAAATTTATTTTTTGCTTATGTTTATAATATCGTGCTGATTCCTATTGCAGCGGGCGTGCTTTATCCGTATTTTGGAATCGTATTGCAACCCGCTTTTGCTGGGGCTGCTATGGCGTTTAGCTCTTTGAGCGTTGTAGGCAATGCGCTAAGAATCTCGCGTTTAAGGTTGGAAAATTGCACTTAATCTTTGGAATTTTGTTTTTGATTGTAGCCGATGTGTCGTATGCGCTTTCTTATTTGGTGCTAGAAGAAGAATATCAGTTTAAAGAAAATTCTATTTATGCCAAAGATTTATTTCCGGATTTGCAAAGTAATTTTTTACTCTTTAGCATTCCTAAAAATTCTAATAGTTATCAAATCAAAAGCTCTCAAATGACAGAAAAATTTGCAAATGAGGGAATATCTGTGGGTGCAAAATCCCCAATTATTACTTTTAAGCGTGCCATAAGAGGTGAGATTGAGGGGATTAGGAAGTATATTTTAGCTGAGTTTTTGCGCGAATATCAGTCCTATAAGATTCAGGTAAATGCAGTGCATTTGGAGCAGATTACACCTGTGGATTTTAAAGAAGATGCGATTTTGTCTATTGATTTTCATTCAAAGTTGCTTAAAAAACGCGAGGGTAGCTTTGATATTGTAGTGCAAGAAAAAAATGGGGAGCAATTAAGGAATCGCAAGGTTTATTTTAAATATTCCATTGACGCGACTTTGCAAGTCGTGCAGACGAGTGAGACTATTAGCGGTCGGCAGAGTATTGGCTACAATAATGCGCGTCTCATTCGGATTCCTTTTGAGCGCGTCAGTAGCACATTGATGAAAGAAAATGAAATGGGAAAAGTTGCTGTGCGCTCTTATACGCCCAAAGATGTGATTGTTACACAAGACCGCTTAATCCTTAAGCGTGTCGTAAAAAAAGGCGATAAAATTGCAGTGAGCGTCAGTGAGGAGGGTGTATTGCTAGAATTTGTGCTAGAAGCGCAAAAAGATGGCGCGGTGGGAGATACAATTAAGGCGCGCGCATTGCAAGGTAAAAAAACCTATGAGGTAGAAATCATAGAAGCAGGAAAGGGGAGATTATTATGAGGCGCATAATCGTTGGAATCAGCGGTGCAAGCGGAGTGGAGCTTGGCTTAAGATTCTTGCAGTTTTTACCAAAAGAGCTAGAAAAATATTGCGTCCTCACGCAAGGGGCGAAATTTACACTGCAAGCGGAGAATCGTAAAGATTCTGCAAGCTCGCAAGTGCAGGTTGATTGGATAGAATCCTTGCGGGAGATTCCAAATCTTATTTTGCTAGAGGATACGGATTTGGGTGCAAAAATTGCAAGCGGTTCGTTTATTTGTGAGGCAATGGCAGTGATTCCGTGCTCTCAAAATACTTTGGCAAAGATTGCTTGCGGAATTTGTGATACGCTTCTAACGCGCGCGGCAAGCGTGATGATAAAGGAGAATCGCAAATTGCTTCTTGCGCCTCGCGAAATGCCTTTTAGCCCGATTGTGTTAGAAAATATGTTGAAGCTTTCTAGGATTGGGGTGCGAATTGCTCCACCGATTTTTGGATATTATGCGGGAAAAAGCTTGGAGGAAATGGAAAGATTCCTTATTGGTAAATGGTGCGATAGTCTCTTATTGCCTTTTGATTATGCGCGTTGGGGGTGAATTGATGCACTTTTTAAAACACATCGCAGAGAGATTCGCCATTGTGCAGGCGCGCACTTTTAGTGTGTTGGCATTCTAAGACGAGGTTTTTAAGGACAAAATATGCCTTGCGCCCATTGTCGTTCGCGATAAAGCCATTTTTTTGCTTTTCAAAATAACACGCGCTAGGCTTTAAATCAAGGTTTTGATAGAGTGCGTTCCAATCTGTCGCGATTCTTTGCTGTTTTTGTGCTTTGAGGGTTAGTTTGAGATTTAGGACTTGGAGTTGCAATTTTTTGATACAAGCGTTTTGGGTGTAATGGCTAAAATGTGGAATCCCAAAGCTAAGCAAAATGCCGAGCAAGGATAGCACAAGCACTAATTCTAATAATGTAAAGGCGGATTTGTGTTTTGATGTCATTAAAACACAATGGAGCTGCTAAGCAATGGAATCTTAAGCTCTCGCACAAGACTAATGCTTTCAATGAGTCTTTCGCAAGTGTCGCCTTGAGCATTTCCGCTTGTTTGCGTAGAAAGTTGCAAAAATTGCACGGATTTTGGTGTGCTTGCAGTGGAGTGATTGGAATCTAACAAGGTCGCACTAACGCAAGGATTGCCGTTTTTGTCTTGCAGTTTGCTTGTGATTGCATAGTCGTTGAGATTCCAATTCGCGCTACTAAGCGTAACTGCGCTAATAAAAGTCCCTTCTCCTTGTGCAAGAAAATAAGCAGGAAAGGAAGTCTTGAGTGTGTTAATATCGCTTTTGAGCGCGACAAGCTTCGCGTCATCACGACTTGCAGAAATTTTTGGAATCGCAACAGCAGCCAAAATGCCTAAAATCACCAAAATAAATACAAGCTCTAGCATTGTAAAAGCTTTTTTGCTCTGCATACTTTTCCTTTGTCAAGCGCAAAATCTTCGGACTTTTTTCGTCAAAGCCTGCATTGTAGCGGTTTTTGAATGGTTTGTAAAGGGGATTTGAAAAATTTAATGAAACCCTTAAATTTACTTTTGGTGTAAAATTGTAGATTGCCACGCGTTATAAATAATGCTCGCAATGACGAACCACTCTGTCATTGCGAAGCCTTTAGGCTGAAGCAAACATTGCGTAGCAGTTTGCCCACACTTGCAAATCAATCACGCATACAGAAATCTTTAAAAATGGAATCTTGCAATAACGAAGCATTCAACACAAACTTGTTTCCTTGCGTAACAATCTTAACAAACTAAATAAAGTTAAAAACCTTTACACTTTATTTTAAGATTCTGTAATATTCAGGAATACATTTTGCTTAATACTTTCAATAAAAGGAAAGAAAATGAAAAAGCTAATTTTAGGAACTTTGTTAAGTTTAGGAATCTCAAGCACACTCTTTGCAGAAGTAGATTTTATCGCACTTGCAACCAATGGAGAGTTTAACGAACAAAGTGCAGGTGTGAAAGTCTTAAATGATGAGGAGATGAGGCAGGTTGTAGGTGGGGCGCGTGCAATTGGAGATTCATTCTATTCCTATGATGCCGTTAATAATTCAGGTACAAGAGTATCTTATACAGCTTACTATGACTTTAAACCTGATACTAGTGAGCAAAATCCAGACAGATACCAAGAACAAACTGCCTACGGACTTCTTAATGTAGATGATGGAAGCGGACGCTATAAGCCTGTTGTTTCTGCAACTTTAAATTTACTTACTAACCAAGTGAGTGTTTCTATTATCGGTGTGAATCAATACAATCCTGTTTATACAAGAAGTGCGGATAGAACTTATGCAAGTCAGTTATTAGAAAAAGATAGTAGAAAATTAATTAATCAAGCTAGCAGTCTTGTCAGAAACTACGCTAAGAACTATCGTTAAATTATAAAAATTACCATTTTCGGCACAACTTTTGCTTATCCTTTGATAGATTTTATTCAAAGGATAAGCAATGTCTAGCATTACCAATTCTTATTCCTCCTCTCTTTATTCTAGTTATTATCAGAATCTTAAAGATTCCAATACAAACAAGACAACTTCTACAAATGTAAGCAATAATGTCAATCTAGTCAATCAAGATTCTAAAACTACTTTACCAAGTGATAAAGAAATCTTGAGTGTAATAAACAATCAAGCACAATTCTATCAGCAGGCGTGGAAAAATATTAACTATACGACAGATAATTTATTTGCAATAGAAACTAGCCGGGGGTGCTCTATATTTAAAGGCGGCACAATGGCAACACATTGGGATATGCATTTTAAAGACACAATAGAAAATAAACTTAAGTTAAATAAGGGTAGCAATATCACACAACAAGACGCAGAGAATGCTCAAAAGTTTCTCTTTGAACAAATGGATAATATAATGCTGACACTTTATAAAGAGAATCCAGAGTTAATGCAAGAAACAATGGAGAAAAGCAATCAATTCTATGCAAGCAATCAACTTACAGGAGACGCTAGCTATCACTTATCCGATTATTATCAATCCTTAGGGATAGATGAGGAAAAGATTTCTGCTCTTTTATTAGACTATGGGGCAAGAACAGAATCGCAAAAGTTAGAGGAGGCGTTTTCAAACTATTTTGGAAGCGTTTCGGGTATCTTAAAGAATTTTTAAGCGGAGGAGAAATAGAGAAAAAAGAAATGTTGGAAATTCAAGATGCAGTCTATAAATATAGAGCCAACAAAATGGAAGCCACAGGATATAGTTTCTTTGCTGCTGTAACCGATAAACTCTCTCCTGCATTGCAAGAACAAATTACAGACGCAATTGCTCAAGTAATGTCTTTTTATTCTCAACCACATTCAATGGAAATCAATGGATATAAGATTTCTTGGGAATTTAGCGGAGGTTATAATCCTTATCCACATCTTCAATCACACGCAATTCTCTACGATGAAAGTTGTTTTAACATTTCCATTGAATTTTCCACTCCTAATTCCACTCTTACCCAAAACACTTTCCTTTCTCTCGCCTCTAACTTTGATTCCTCGCAAACTTTCTTTGAAGTCTTAGAGCAAAGAGATAAACTAGAAAAAGAGAATCAAGAACTTAAAAACAAAGAAGCTTTCCTCGCCTATGGAATCTTGCAAAACAACTTTGCAAAAACAGATTCTCAAAGCGATTCCATAATGCAAACCTTGCTTAAGGAATCTAAAGAGGCTTAAAAAGAGAGATTATAAGCTATGAAATTATAATTAAATCAAATAAGTTGATGCGTATAGTGCAGCAGTTTCGCTTCGTAGAATATTGCATTTGGGTGCGCTAAAAATATGTTTATCCTGCAATATTTCGCGTTCTTTTGGGCTAAATCCCCCCTCGCAGCCGACCATTAAAGGCATTTGCAAAGAATCCACCAAAGCCTCACCGCCAAAGTCTAAAACTGCAAAATTTGGGTAGTTTTGTAGCACTTCCTCTAAATTTGAAAAAATTTCAATTTCTAATCCTATGAAGCGTCCGCATTGCTCACAAGAATGATTTAAGATTCTCTGAAGTCGCTTGAAGTCTAGCTTGAATTGTTTTTGAGAATATTGCGCATAAAAAAGCGTAACTTTAGCTAGATTTAGTTCATTGAGCATAGGAAGTGTTTTTTCAATATTTTTTGGTTCAATCATTGCCCAAATTAAATGCCCTTTGGGAGGATTTTGGAGCGAGATAGTTTGGATTTCTTGCAGGGTAAGTTTTGCATCTTTTTTGTTGATTTCTGTAATGGTGTAGCGACAGAGATTTAAATCGCGCCCATTGCACAAAAAGAGCGATTCTGATTTGTGCGTTCTGCGAGAATGGAAAAGGTGGTGATAGATTTCATCTTTGAGCGTGATTTGTGGCTCTCCCGCATTTTCATAAAGGATAAATTGCATTTAAATTGCCCAAAGAAGTAGAATCGCAAAGAAGCTTAAATCCAAGCTGTATTTGAATTTTGCCCAGCGAAAAAATGCTTCGCGTTTAGAAATGTCAGCTTCTACTTTAATAAGTTTTTGACGCTTATGGCGCAGGATTTCAAGCGCAAAACAAACAAGCCATAATGCAAGCATTGCGAGAATTTTAAAATCCATTACAAATCCTAACATTGCCCAAATCACAAACCCGCTAAAAAGACTTGCACTTAAGAGCGTATAATATGCAGGTGCGGTAACAGCAAGGGAGCGAAGCCTTTGCGTGTGGGATTCTTTGGTAAATAAACAAAAAAGATTCCAAAGAGGCGGCAAAAGCAGCGGAAAAGATAAAAATAGATGTATAAAAAGTAGCTGTTCTCCGACAAATTCCATTGATAAGTCCTAAAATTTGCGCGAATTGTAACAATAAATGCTTGTTTTGTAAAGCAAATGTGGAATCTTGAAAGTGGAATATGTTAAGATTTCTTGTTGCAGAATATTCTTAATAGGAGTGTGGAATGTGGATTTTGTTTTCACCAAGCGAGAAAAAATGCTTAGAACACAAAAAAGTGCGAGAAAAGCAAGGCGAACCATTTTATAAAGATTTTATTTGCAATATTGGTTTGGACGAGGTTTTAAAGGCTTATGTTGAGGTATTAAAAGTCGGAAAAGAATCAGAAATTCAACGAATGTTTGGTGTGAAAACTTTATCCTTAAACGAATTAGCAGCAGCACAAAATCTAATGGAATCTCCTTTATTGCCTGCTATTTTGCGCTATTGCGGTGTTGCGTTTAGTGCGCTAGATTTTGAGCATTTGCAACAAGAATCGCAAGATTATTTAAGTCAGCATTTATTGATTTTTTCCAATCTTTTTGGGCTTTTACGTGCAATGGATAAAATTCCTTATTATGATTTAAAGCAAGGTGAAAGTTTTGAAAATAAATCAATAAAATTCAACACAAAGCAATTTTATCTCAAAAATACAAAAAAAATTTGGGAATATCTCGTAGAATCTGCAAGTGAGAATCCAAAAAATCCCCAAAAGTCTTTGGAAATTTTAGACTTACGCGCGGGATTTTATCAAAAATGCTTCAATATAAATCAGGTACCTACGCATTTGAATGTGCAAGAAAGTGTGGTGTATGAGCCGATTTTTGTTAAAAATGGTAAAGTGATTAGCCATTATGCTAAGCATTATCGTGGCATTTTGCTTAGGGCTTGCGCGATAGAGGAGCTAGCGTGTTTAGCGGATTTGGAGAATCTCTATCTTGAGGGATTGAAGCTAGAATCCGTGCAAAGAGTGCAAGAGGGCAATTTCAAGCGCGTTGTTTTGACTTATGCGCTTAAAAATGTATGAAAAAGTGTATAATATGTGCTATTTTATTTTTTAGGATTGTAAATGAAATTTTGTGGAAAAAATGTTTTAATCACAGGAGCTAGTAAAGGAATTGGTGCAGAGATTGCAAAAGTATTGGCAAAAGAGGGTTTAAAAGTGTGGATTAATTATCGTTCCAAACCAGAACTTGCAGACGCTCTAAAGGAGGAAATCCAAAAAGAGGATGGAGAAGCCGCAGTGGTTTGCTTTGACGCAACCAAAGAAGAGGAGTTTATCGCAGGAATGAACGCGATTCTTAGTAGTGATGGTGAATTGGCATTTGTGGTGAATAATGCAGGAATCACAAACGATAAACTCTCTATGCGTATGAAAGTGGAGGACTTTACTTCAGTGCTTGATGCAAATCTAACTTCAAGCTTCATTGGTTGCAAAGAGGCACTAAAAATTATGCGCAAACAAGGCTATGGGGCAGTTGTGAATATTGCGTCTATTATTGGGGAAATTGGCAATATTGGGCAATGTAATTACGCAGCAAGCAAGGGTGGAATGATTGCGATGACGAAATCTTTTGCCAAAGAGGGTGGAAGTAAAGGAATCCGCTTTAATTGTGTTACTCCGGGATTTATTGAAAGCGATATGACCAAAGCTTTGAAAGAGGAAATTAAACAATCCTATGCTCAAAATATTCCATTAGGGAGATTCGGCAAAGGAGAAGAGGTTGCAAGTGCGGTGGCGTTTTTGCTTTCTAATGGTGCAAACTATATCACAGGAGAAGTGTTAAAGGTTAATGGTGGATTATATATGTAAGTAACTTGAAAAGTTTTTGAAATTTTTAAGAAAAACTCGGTTACAATACTAACTTATTGAAATTTTTTAAGGAGATAGTAATGGCAATGTTTGATGATGTAAAAGCGGTTGTAGTAGAGCAACTCAATGTAAATGAGGGTGAAGTCAAGCCAGAATCTAAATTTGTAGATGATTTGGGAGCAGATTCTTTAGATGTTGTAGAACTTGTAATGGCATTAGAGGAAAAATTTGAGATTGAGATTCCTGATGAGGAAGCAGAAAAAATCCAAACCGTGGGCGATGTTGTCGCATACATTGAAAAAGCAAAAGCTTAAAATAAAGCAAAATTAACTTAGGTGCGCCTTTGGGTGCGCTTGTTTGAAGTTTTAATTTAATAAGGAGAAATATGAGACGCGTAGTAGTTACCGGGATAGGAATGATTAATGCTCTCGGATTGAATAGAGAAGATTCTTTTAAAGCTATTGTAGATGGAAGATGTGGAGTTAAAACAATCTCCTCTTTTGATGTCTCGGAATTTCCTGTAAAAATTGCTGCGGAAATTACGAATTTTGACCCTACCTCTGTGATGGACGCCAAAGAAGTTAAAAAGGCAGACCGCTTTATTCAACTAGGAATCAAAGCCGCCAAAGAGGCAATGCAAGATAGTGGCTTGCTAAGTGGCGAGGGAAAATTGCTAGACAATGTCAATACAGAGAGATTTGGTATGAGTTCTGCCTCTGGAATCGGAGGTTTGGGAAATATTGAAAAAAACTCTGTGATTAACTTTGAACGCGGTCCTAAACGTATTTCCCCTTTCTTTATTCCCTCCTCACTTGTAAATATGCTAGGAGGTTTCATTTCTATTGATTATTCACTTAAAGGTCCTAATCTAGCAAGTGTTACAGCGTGTGCGGCTGGCACACACGGAATCAGCGAAGCAGGCAAAACGATTATGCTAAATTGTGCAGACAGAATGCTAGTTGTTGCGGCAGAAGCTGCGATTTGTGGCGTTGGAATCGGTGGGTTTGCCGCGATGAAAGCCCTTTCGGATAGAAACGATGCACCAGAACTTGCGAGCCGTCCTTTTGACAACGAACGCAATGGCTTTGTAATGGGTGAGGGAGCGGCGGCATTGGTGCTTGAAGAATACGAAATCGCTAAAGCAAGAGGAGCAAACATTTATGCAGAGCTTGTGGGATTTGGTGAAAGTGGAGACGCAAACCACATTACAACGCCTGCACCAGAGGGTGAGGGAGCTTATCGTGCAATGAAAATGGCATTGCAAATGGCAGGGATTCCGATTGATTATGTTAATGCACACGGGACTAGCACGAAATACAATGATTATTACGAGACTTTGGCTCTTAAAAAAGTCTTTAATGGCGCAGTGCCGCCTGTGAGCTCTACCAAAGGACAGATTGGGCATTGTTTAGGGGCAGCAGGAGGCATTGAAGCGGTAATTTCTCTTATGTCTTTGCAAAAAGGAATCTTGCCACCGACAATTAACCAAATCCAAAAAGACCCAGATTGTGATTTGGATTATATTCCAAATACTGCACGAGAAGTGAAAATTAACGCATTTATGAGCAATTCTTTTGGTTTTGGTGGAACAAATGGTGTTGTGATTTTCAAAAGAGTATAAATCGTGGCAACTTATTTAGATTTTGAAATAAAAATTAAGACAATCCAAGAAAATATTGCAACTGCGCAATTAAAAAATGATGCGCCCGCAATGGCGATTCTACAAAAAGAATTAGACAAGGAAGTGGCAAAGGTGTATTCCAATCTTTCGGATTATCAAAAACTCCAATTAGCGCGCCACCCAGACCGCCCTTATGCAATGGATTATATCGCATTGCTTTTAAAAGAGCCATTGGAGATTCACGGAGATAGACATTTTAAAGATGACAACGCCATTGTTTGTTTCTTGGGAAAAATTGAAGGGCAAAAGGTTATGGTAATTGGCGAGGAAAAGGGCAGGGGAACAAAAAATAAACTCCAGCGAAACTTTGGTATGCCAAATCCCGAAGGTTATCGTAAGGCATTGCGCACTGCAAAAATGGCAGAAAAGTTTGGAATCCCTCTTTTGATGTTTGTGGATACTCCCGGAGCTTATCCCGGAATCGGTGCAGAGGAGCGCGGACAGAGTGAGGCGATTGCAAAAAATCTGCAAGAATTTAGCAAGCTAAAAGTGCCGACGATTTCTATCGTAATTGGCGAGGGAGGAAGTGGCGGTGCGCTTGCAATAGGCGTGGCAGATAGGCTTGCGATGATGCAATATTCTGTGTTTAGCGTAATTTCTCCAGAGGGTTGTGCGGCAATTTTGTGGAATGACCCAAGCAAGATTGAAAGTGCCACACAAGCTCTCAAAATCACTCCAGAATCCTTAAAAGAATCTCATCTTATTGACGCAATTATCCAAGAGCCACAAATTGGCGCACATAGAGACAAGGAAAGTGCAGCGCAGGCAATTAAAAATTATTTTTTGACTGCCTTAAAGGAAATTCAAGCGGACTCTAATTATTTGCAGAATCGCTATAATAAACTAATGGCTTATGGGAGTTTTCAATAATTCTTATGCAAAAAGTTTGCATTAGGTAAAAAGTTGCAAGAGATTCCAAAAGTCGCAATTATCGGTGCGGGAGCAAGTGGAATCTTTTGTGCGATTTGCCTTTTGTCTTTTGGGATTCCTGTGGTTTTGTTTGAAAAAAACAAGACTTTGGGCAAGAAGCTCCTAGCCACAGGGAATGGACGCTGCAATATCCACAATCAGCATATCCATGCAAGACATTATCAAAGTTCAAGTTTTAGCACACAAGAGATTCAAGGTATTTTGGAGGCTTTTAACTTTCAAACGTTTCATAAATTTTGCCAAAGACTTGGAATCGCATTGGAGATTTGCGAGGATGGCAGGGTTTATCCGCAAAGCAATTCCGCAAAATCCGTGCTAGAAGTCTTTAGCAATACATTAAAAGATTCTGAAAATTTTACAATGGCTTTAGAAACTGAAGTTTTGGAATTGTGCCAAACGCAAGAGAGATTCTTGCTTAAAAGCTCTCAAGGGCAGGGGGAATATTCTTGCGTGGTGCTTGCCTGTGGGAGCGAAGCTGCGCCAAAGCTCGGAGGGAGCGATAAGGGGTTGGAGTTAGTCAAAAGTTTGGGATTGGAGATTGTTCAGACTTATCCCTCTTTGGTTTCTTTGAAGTTAGAATCCCCATTGATTCGCGCTCTAAGCGGTGTGAAAATCAAAGCCAAATTGACGCTCAAAAAAGCCAATCAAACGCTTGCCGAAGTGTTGGGAGATGTGCTTTTTACAGATTATGGAATCTCGGGCTTTGGGGTTTTAGACCTTTCCTCTTTTGTCCGATTAGAAGAGGATTTGCAAGTGATTTTGGATTTTTTGCCAAACTTTGAGGAAAGAGACTTGGAAAATCAGCTCGCCAATCTTGCAAAAACCTATCCTAAGAGAAATCTTGTTGTGCTGTTAAGCGGATTTTTGAATCCTAAAATCGCCAAAGCCTTTGCGCAAAACTTTTCTTGGAATCCTAAAAATACGAAGCAGTTAAAGCAATTGGTGTTTAAACTAAAAAATTTTGAGCTTCACAAACCTTTACTAAAGGGCTTTGAGAATGCAGAGGTGAGCGGTGGAGGTGTGAGCGGAAAGGAAATCAATCCTAAGAGTTTGGAATCCAAAAAATGCCCAAATCTCTATATCATCGGCGAAATGCTTGATATTGTTGGGAATCGCGGGGGATACAATCTAGCCTTTGCTTTTGCAAGTGCGTGGGTTTGCGCAAGAGCGGTAAGGGAGAAATGTCTGCAATGACGCAAACCAAGCTGTCATTGCGAGGAGTGAAGTCCGAAGTAATCCATAATCCAAAATCTCGCTTTTAAGATTCCATTGTAAAAGTTTCTGTATTTACGAGTATAGATTGCCACGCAAGTTTAAAACTTGCTCGCAAGGACGCAGTAGTGAAGTCGCAGGTATGCTTGATTGTAGATTTGCAGCTCAAAGCGGGTGAATTTGCGAACGCAAATGCACGCCACGACTTCTTATAAGGTCTCGCAAGGACAAAAATTAAGAATCGCAAGCAATCTAAATGAAAGAATCTTGCAAATAAAGCTATTTCTTTCCCTCACCCTCTATCACGATTCCATATTTTGCGAGATTGAAGTAATTCTCATCTACATAATAAATATTGTGGAATCCCTTTTGTGCAAGCTGTGTGCCAAAATCCGCCGCAGTCGCGCCACTATGGCAATAAAGCAGAATCTTTTTGTCCGCATTTTCTTGCGCGATAAAGGCAATGCGTTGCAGGGATTCTATATTCAACGCGTCTTTAATGTGGCTAATGAGAAAATATCCCCTCCCGCGCAAATCAATCACGATAAATTCACTTAAATCAATTTTTTCTAAATCCACAGGTGTTGCTAAACTTTGATTTTTGATATACATTGCCCGCCTTTTTGAGTTTTTATAAAATTTCGTTAAAATAAACCAATGAGAACGATTTATTATATCACAAAAACAAACGACACCTTAAATGCCTTAGAATCGCAAGATTCCAAAAGTTTTATAGAGGTTTTGCCACTTTTGGAGATTCAAACGATTTTTCCAAGCGGGATTTGGGAGCAGTTTTGCTCTTGCGATTCTTTGATTTTTACCTCCGCAAACGCGATTCTTGCTTTGAGGGAAAATTTAGAATCCCTACCCAATGCCACAGAGGCAATGCAGAGGTGGCGAAATCTACCAAACTTCACTCTAGGGGCAGGGTGCAATGAGGCATTAAAGAATCTTGATTTGCAGGCTGCCTTTAGCGCAAGTCGTGCATATGGCGAGGAGTTCGCTAAAGAGCTGATTCCGCATTTGCAAGGCAAGAAGCCCTTATTTGTGCGGGCGCGCAAAATCGCCTCCAAACTTCCGCAAATCCTAGAAAGCGCAGGAATCTCGCTACAACAAGCGATTCTTTATGAGACTTTGCTACTCCAACTACAAGAATCGCAAAAAGAACCTTTGGCACGAGATTGTGTGGTGTTTTTTAGCGCACCCTCACACATTAAGGCATTTTTGCTTAATTTCACTTGGGATTCTAGTTTCATTGCCTTGTGTATCGGAGAAACCACGCGAAAATGCGCCTTAGAGCTTTTAGGTAAAGAAGCAAAGATTCTGCTTTCTCCGCAGGTGAGCAAGAAAGTTGCGCTAGAGTTTGCAAAAACGCTTTAGAGATTCCATAGTAAAACTTAATGTGTGCGAGATGATAGATTGCCACAGCCCCTAACGAGGCTTCGCAATGACTTGTTTCAACCGACATTATGGATTGCCACGCAAGTTTAAAAACTTGCTCGTAAAGACGCAGTGGAATCCTTAAGAAACTTCACAATGACGATTGGCAAATCAATGTTATTGTAAAGCAAAGTTGTGATAGAATCCGCAAAAACACAGGAAAATTCATAAAAATGAAAAAGCTTAACCTCAAAACGGCAGCGATTCCAAAATTATTTTTCAGTTATTTTTTGCCCTCACTTGTTGCTATGCTTGCCCTTTCTACCTATTCCACGATTGATGGAATCTTTGTGGGTAAAAAACTTGGCGAAAATGCGCTAGCAGCAATTGGAATTGCTTGGCCTATTTTTCCGATTCTTATTGCCTTTGAATTGCTCTTTAGCGTGGGTGCTGCGGCAATGGCTTCTTATTTTTTGGGACGCGGGAAAGGATTTCGTGCGAGGATTGTGTTTAGCAGTGTGTTTTATTTTGCGCTAAGCACAAGTCTCATTGGCGGGATTGTGTTATATTTTTATAGCGATTCCATTGCACTTTTGCTCGGTAGTAGCGCGACACTTTTGCCGCTTGTGCGGCATTATACCGAAGTCATTTATCTTGGGGCGTTCATTATTATTTTACACCCGATGTTAGATATTTTTGCAATTAATGATAAACAGCCTGTGCTTGCGATGATTGCAATGATTGTGGGTTCATTGGCAAATATCGTGCTGAATTACTTTTTCTTATTTGTCTTGGAGCTTGGAATCGCAAGCAGTGCATTAGCCACGCTTCTTGGGCACGGAATTGGAATGTGCATTTTGCTCCAACATTTCTTGCGCAAAAAGGGTGATTTGTATCTCATTAAAGCCTTTGATATTTTTGCGCTTTTGAGTGCAACCAAAAATGGAATCCCGCAAAGTAGTTCGGAGATTAGCGTGAGTATTATGATGTTAATTTTTAACCATACGATTGCAGAGATTGTCGGAGATAGGGGATTGGCGATTTATAGTGTGCTAATGTATATCGGAATTATTCCCTTTACGATTCTGCTTTCTATGGCGCAAGGCGTGCAACCGATTGCAAGTTTTAACTATGGTGCAGGACTTATGGAACGCGTGCGAGGAGTATTTAACTTTGGTTTAGTTTTTAGCTTTGGAGGTGGAATCGCACTTTATTTCTTAGCTTTTATTTCCTCTCCTTTTTTGATTGCTTGGTTTTTGCCTAATGATATTGCAATGCGTGATG
Source organism: Helicobacter sp. (assembly GCF_029067145.1). Classification (GTDB taxonomy): domain Bacteria; phylum Campylobacterota; class Campylobacteria; order Campylobacterales; family Helicobacteraceae; genus Helicobacter_D. The sequence continues at coordinate 16,111 of NZ_JAIEFA010000042.1, forward strand.
CAAGCTTATTAAGTGATACACAAAATGCAATGAAATTTTATTTTTTAGGCTATATATTGTTGGGTGTTAATATTGTAAGTGCGATTTTCTTTCAATCCATTCAGCGTACATTGAGTTCTTTTATAATTACTTTTTCCTATACTTTGCTTTTTGCACTTTGTTTTGTGATGATCCTACCTAAAATGTATGGATTTAATGGTGTGATTCTGTCCTATCCATTGGGAACTTTGTGCGCTACTTTTGTTTCTTTTGGAATTATTTTGTATGAGCGCAAACGAGGCATTTTGAAAAATCATTAAAAAATTATAAAAATTTTATTTTATATATAGATTTTATTAAACTATAAATATATTAAGTGTAATATCAATTTATTAAAGATTATTAATAAGGTTAATCTTTAAAATTTTAATTTTTTACAGAAAGAGGTTATCATGGGAACTAGAAAAGAACATGACTTCATTGGCGAATTAGAAATCGACGATTCTGTGTATTATGGAGTGCAGACTTTTAGAGCTGTGGAAAACTTCAAAATGACAGGAAGAACACTCAAAAACTATCCTTTTTTTGTCAAGGCGTTTGCGCAAATCAAAAAAGCAGCTGCATTAGCAAACAAAGAAGTAGGGGTGCTTGATGCACAAAAAGCAGATGCGATTGCAAAAGCTGCGGATAGATTGATTAATGGTGAATTTATTGACCAATTTGTCGTAGATATGATGCAAGGAGGTGCTGGAACATCTACTAATATGAATGTTAATGAAGTCATCACTAACATTGCATTGGAAAGTATGGGACATAAAAAGGGGGAATATCAATATCTTCACCCTAATGACCATACCAATTTGGGACAATCCACGAATGATACCTATCCAAGCTCTATCAAAGTTGCAACTCACGAGAAATTAGGACATTTGCTTGAGGCAATGGAGGAGCTTAAAGCAGAGCTTGAGAAAAAAGCAAAAGAATGGAAAGACATTATCAAAATGGGACGCACAGAGCTAGAAGATGCTGTGCCAACAACACTTGGAAATTCATTTAATGCGTTTGCAAGTTATATCAAAAGTGATATTGCAAAAATTAAAGTAGCAAGAGAATCTATGGCGGTGCTTAATATGGGTGCAACTGCGATTGGAACAGGAATCAACTGCCACCCAGATTATAAGTTCGTGGTAGAGAAAAAATTGAAAGAAATTACTGGTGTAGAATTTAAACCCGCAGAGGATTTCATCGCTGCTACACAAGATACAGCGGATTTTGTGCATGTCAGTGGTGCGCTTAAAACCGCAGCAGTAAGACTTTCTAAAATCGCAAATGATATAAGATTGATGAATAGCGGTCCTAGATGCGGACTTGGAGAGGTAAATTTACCAAAAATGCAGCCCGGAAGCTCTATTATGCCTGGCAAAGTGAATCCTGTAATTTGCGAAGTTGTTGGAGAAGCTTGCTATGAGGTGATTGGCAATGATGTAACTATTATGCTTTGCAGCGAAAGAGGCGAGTTTGAACTCAATGCGTTTGAGCCCGGTATTGCTTACGCACTTTTTAATTCTGTAATAGTTTTGGAAAATGCAATGAGAACTTTAGCGCAAAAAGCTATCAAAGATTTGACAGCAAATCCAGAAGCTTGCAAAAATGCAGTGCTTAACTCTATTGGAATCGTAACTGCATTTAATCCAGTGTTGGGTTATGAAAAATCTGCAAGTATGGCAAAAGAAGCATTGCAAACAGGCAAATCAGTGGCGGATATTTGTTTGGAAAGAGGCTATTTACCAAAAGAAGAGATTGATAAAATCTTAGACCCGAAAAATATGCTAAATCCACAAATGAAATCAAAAAAATAAGGAAAATAAATGGAAATGTTAATGCTTATCCTGCAAGTGATTGTGCTACTTGGTGCGATTTTTGTAGGAATTAGACTTGGAGGAATTGGGATTGGTTATGCTGGGGGCTTAGGTGTTGTGATTTTAGGACTTTGTCTAGGTATGAAGCCTGGTGCGATTCCGTGGGATGTTATCTTGATTATTATGTCTGTTATTGCGGCAATTTCTGCAATGCAGCTTGCTGGAGGCTTGGATTATTTAGTTCAAATTGCTGAAAGAATCTTGCGCTCTAATCCAAAATATATCAACTACCTTGCTCCTACCGTTACTTATTTCTTGACCATTTTAGCAGGGACTGGACATACTGCGTTTTCTATGATTCCTGTTATTGTTGAGGTAGCAAAAGAGCAAAACATTAAACCTTCTGCACCACTTTCTATTGCTGTGGTCGCAAGCCAAATCGCGATTACTGCAAGTCCTGTAAGTGCGGCGGTTGTATATATGACTGGTGCGCTAGAGCCACTTGGTTGGAGTTATCCACTTCTTTTGGCTATTTGGATTCCTACTACATTTGTCGGTTGTATGCTCACAGCATTGGTGGTTACAATGTTCTCAAATCTTGATTTAAGTCAAGACCCTGTTTATCAAGACAGATTGGCAAAAGGTTTGGTAAAGCCAGCAGTAGGTGCGCAAAATATGCAACTTAAAGAAGGTGCAAAACTTTCTGTTGGGATTTTCCTTATCGGCGTTTTGGCTGTTGTTTTGTATGCGACTGCGATTTCAAAAATCGGTGGCAAACCAGTCTTTATTGAAAATGTTGTCGTGCCTAGAGATGCAGCGATTATGAGTTTTATGCTTGGGGTAGCAACTTTTATCACCATTCTTTGCAAAATTGAAGTAGGTAAAATTGCAGAATCTAGCGTATTTAAATCTGGTATGATTGCGTGTGTGTGTGTCCTTGGTGTTGCTTGGCTTGGAAATACATTTGTAGATGGTTATAAAGTACAAATTGGTGAGCTTTCTAGTGATTTGGTTAAACAAATTCCAGCTTTGTTAGCAGTTGCTTATTTCTTTGCAGCAACTTTGTTGTATTCTCAAGCAGCGACTGCAAAAGCCATTACACCTGTCGTCATTGCGGCGTTAGGCATTAGTGTTGCAAATCCCGGCGATTCTTATATGATTGTTGCTTCTTTTGCTGCGGTTTCTGCTTTATTCGTATTGCCAACTTATCCTACATTACTTGGTGCGGTGCAAATGGACGATACAGGTTCAACAAGAATCGGGCATTATATCTTTAACCACGCATTCTTGATTCCCGGAGTTTTAGCTATTGCCTTTAGCGTTATCTTAGGATTCGTTGCAGTTGCTTTTGTATAAACTTATTCTCTAAGCCTTGTGCTTGGAGAATTACACTACTTTTTTATTATGCTCGTTCTTGCGAGGTAAAACAATCTAAACAAAAGAATCTCACTTTTAAGATTTTATGAAAAATTAAATTTAATTCAAGGTTATGGGTTTGCGCTGAAGCAAATGTATCGGCAATTCACCCAAATTTCATAAATGTTTCACGCTTACGCATTACGATTCCACAGAATCCCACAATGGCTCTTTTATTTACCTTTCATTTACTTTTTGATTTAAGTCAAGGAGTTTTTTAAAAAATAAAATTAAAATAATATTCTTGAATTTAAAATCTCTTATTTAATGATTTTGGATTCAAAAAATACTAAAAGGAGCGTCGCTTGAAAGGTAAAGAACCCAAAACACCGCTCCCATTTGTCGCTTTGTTGTTCGGGATTCTATGCGTTTTTGCTTGTTTGATAGGATTTTATACTTTTTATAATGCAAAAGGTATGTCCTATTTTAGCAATGAAAGTGAAGCCTGTAATAATTGCCATATTATGAATGATGTTTATAATGATTGGCTCAAAGGCTCACATTCAAAAAAAGTCGCAGGGAAGCCACGCGCAACTTGTAATGATTGTCATTTGCCGCACGAATTTGTAGAGAAGTGGATTGCAAAAGCGGAAAGCGGAGTAGGGCATGCGTATGCTTTTACCTTTAAGTTAGATGTGTTGCCAACGAATTTGAGTGCGACACAAAAGTCTAAAGGTATGATTCAAGATAATTGTGTGCGTTGTCATAGCGAAATGGTGAGTAATGTCGTCAATCCAACGACTAATCCACATAGAAATGAGTCTCTTAGTTGTGTTTCTTGCCACGCAGGCGTAGGGCATAAACGAGGTTTTTAAATTATTTAGGAGGTTAAAATGCAAAAAAAATCGCCTTTAATGCCGATTTTGGTGGTGATTGTTTTGATTGTGATTGCTGGAATGTTTTGGCTAAATTCTGATATTAGCAAAAAACAGGCAGAAAGCACAGGTGGGCTAAGCTCTAAGGGCTTTGTAGAAATGAGTGATGAGAATCCAACCTTTGACCATTGGGGTAAAAATTTCCCAGATTATTTGGATATGTATCTAACGGTAGAAAAACAAGCTCCCGTTTCAACAGAATTTGGTGGGAATTTAGCTTATTCTAAATTGATTCGTTATCCACAACTTACGATTCTTTGGGCGGGTTATCCTTTTAGTATAGATGCAAATGAGGAGAGAGGACATTTTTGGATTCAAGTGGATCAAATGGATACAGCAAGAAATAATAAAGATTTTCTAAATGCACACGGCTTTGCAGGATTTGGCGGACAGCCAACAGCTTGTATGAATTGCCATAGTGGTTGGAGTCCTTGGTTGCTTAAAAATGTTGGAATCGGAAATACTCCAGAGGAAAAATGGATTTCTTTTAACTCTACTAAATATTGGACAATGATTAAAAATGTTCCAGCTGTAAATGGAATCGCTGAAAACTCACCAGAGCATAGCGGACCACACGGGGGGAAAAGAATGGGTGTAACTTGTGCAGATTGCCATAATCCAAATGATATGCAGTTGCGTTTAACTCGTCAAGCCGCAATTAATGCCCTTGTAAGTCGTGGTTATGAAAAAGATCCAGTAACAGGAATCAAAGCAAGTCGCGATGAAATGCGCACATTGGTTTGCTCACAATGCCACGTGGAATATTATTTCAAGCCAACAGGCACAAAAGTTAAAGTAATGGGAGAATCTATTGCAAACGATTCTACACAAAAATGGTGGAATGGCACACAAAAAACTTATGATGAGTTTGATTCTTGGAGAAATGGCAACGAACCGACTGAAATTGAAGTTGCAGGCTTAGAATTGGTATTCCCTTGGAGTGCTTGGAAGAAAAATGAGCCTTTTAGAATTGAAATGTTTGATGAGCATTATGAAAAAGTGCGTGATATTTTTGCTCAAGATTGGCAACATAAAATCACAAAAGCTCCGATGTTAAAAATCCAACACCCAGAGACAGAGCTTTTTAGTGGTGGTGTCCATGCAGCAAATGGCGTAAGTTGTGCGGATTGTCATATGCCTTATAAACGCAAAGGGGCGAAAAAAATGACAGAACACAATATCACCTCTCCATTACAAGACATTAATGCTGCGTGTAAAACTTGCCATACACAAAGCGAGGAGTATTTAAAAGCGCAAATTTTTGATATTCAAAAATCCATTGCATTTGATTTAAGAAGTGCAGAATATGCAACGGTTAGTTTAATTGAGGATATTAAAGTTATGCGCGAGAAACTTGGTGCATTGCCTGCCTTCCAAACTGATGGCAAAGCAGATGATAAAAAGATTTCCGCGGCTTTAAAAGAGCCATTAGAACTTCACCGCAAAGGACAAATGCGAGGTGATTTCGTCGGTGCGGAAAACTCCACAGGATTCCATAATCCAAGAGAAGCAAGCAGAATGCTACTTCAAGCAGTTGAAATGGCTAGAATGGGGCAAACAAAACTCGTTGAAATCGCAAATGCAAATGGAATCAAAGACTTTAAAACCTCTAATTTAGGTTTTGAGGAGATTCAAAAGTATAATCCTGGCGAGATTCGCTATAAAGTGGATTTGAATGGACATAAAGCAGGAGAACGTTATTACAAACACGAAGAAATCAATGGTCCAGCTCCAAAAGAATTAATGGAATTGGATAAAAACAACAAACCTTATAACTATAAGGCAATTGATTCTAAAACTTCTGCGTATTAATTCTCTCTTAAGCCAAAGCGGAATCCTTTGCGATTCTGCCTTTGGTGCTCTTTAATCTTTCAACTGATAAATAATAGGAATCTGCAAGCGCACATTATTTGTATAGACTGGAAAATCAACCGAAGCTCTTTGTATGGTTTGGAGTGTATTTTTATCCAAAATCTCATATCCTGAACTTTTAATAATTTTTAAATCCTTTAATTGTTTTTGTTTAGTCCATAGAAATTCCACTAAAACTTTTCCTTGTATGCGTATTTTTCGTGCTTGTCTCGGATAAATGGTGGCATTATCAGTCGCTAATTTTACAGCTTTTAAAAAAGGATTATTGTCTTTGCCATAGGAAAAAAATTGCGTTTGTGTTTCGCTTGTATTTTGAGGAGATACGGAGTTTGTATTGTTTTGAGGTTGAGTGGTTGTTTGGCTTTGAGAAAATGATTTGTCTCTTATGTGCTTGTGTTTTTTATGTATTTTGTGTTTTCTTGGAATCGGTTTGTTGTTTTCCATATATGGTTGTTGTGCGGATTGTTGAGAGTGAGAAATATAGGATTGTGCGATAAACTGCTGCATACTAAGCGTAAAATTTTCTTGATTCATAGGCTTAAAATAGGAAGTAGTATAAAAAAATCCTATGATTAAAGGCAAGAAACAAAGAGTTGTTAAATAAAAAGCTTGGGCTTTGTGAGTTGAAAGTGCATTCATTGGTTTTTCTCGGTAATGATTTGAAAATTCTCGTGATGATTTGTTCTCAAAATATCAATAATTTGCACAAAGCTATTAAAGGTCGCATTTTTATCGCTTTTGAGTTCCACAATCATTTGTTTATTCAAAGTATTAATTCTTTTTTGAATCTCCTCAAGTGTGGCTTCCTTGCCCTCCAAGTAAAAAATATCTTGCGCGTTAATAAGGATTTGGATTTTGTTGGAATCATTAGAGGATTGCATACTTGAATCAGATTTTGGCAATTCTATTTTTATCTCTCCGTGGGCAATAAAGGTAGAAATGCTCAACACCATTGCAAGTAAAACTAAAATGACATCAATAAAAGGAACAACATTTAGTCCCTCTGAATGTTGAATTTTTAACATTATGGATTCCTTGTATTTGCTTTATAATCATTGCTTAAGAGGCTGACTTTTCTAAAAAGTGCGTTGTAGCCAATAAGAGATGGAATTGCAACAAGTAGCCCAAGTGCAGTGGCTTTTAATGCTAAAGAAAGCCCCATTACAATGGATTTGACATCAATATTTCCACTAAGTCCCATATCGTAAAAGGTAATCATAATGCCAATCACCGTGCCAAGCAGTCCAACATAAGGAGCATTAGAATAAATAATATGCAATGTTGTGAGATTTTCTGTAATGGCTGCTTCAAAGTCTTCTTGAGTGCTGAAGTTTTTTGGTTCAAGTTTTCTGAAAAACAATAGCCTCTCAATCACGCACCAAAGAGCTATAAACGCCATTAATCCAAGAATTGTAAAAATGAGAATATCCACATAAGATTTAAGAATTTCCATAAATTTCCTTTTTGTAAAAGTAATTTTCAAATTATGAAATTTTAAAACTTATAAAATAATAAAAATAATTATCATTAATAATTAATCAAATTAAGTAAAAAGCAAAATTTTGTTTAAATTTTATATTAATTTTAGTAATGATTATTATAATTCTAACTTCAATTTTCAAAAAGGAGTGATAAAAGGTAATGCGTAAAATTTTTTTTAGTATTCCAGTTGCAATATTAATAGCCCAAGGAAGTTCATCTGCAAGGACGGAGCAGTTTGTTTTAGGGGATTCTGTCGTTAGTGCCTCTGGATTTGAACAAGATATTAAAGAAGCTCCCGCAAGTATTTCTGTGATTCCTGCAGAAGAGATTATAAATCGTCCTATTAGAGATTTGGGAGATATTGTGCAGGAAGTTCCGGGTGTTTCTACGACGGTGAGTAAGACAGGAGGAACGACAATCCAAATGCGTGGTATGGCTTCTAAATATACTTTGATTTTGATAGATGGCAAACGCGTGAATATGGACGCAGGTTTTGATAGTGCGGGTTTTGATTCTACAAGTGGATTTATTCCACCTGCAAGTATGATTGAACGTGTAGAGGTGATTCGTGGTCCTTCATCTCTTATCTATGGAAGTGATGCAATGGGTGGGGTGATTAATATTATCACAAAAAAGAATCCAAGTGAGTTAAGCGGAACAATTGCTTTAGAGACTCGCTTACAAGAGCATCACGATACTTGGGGAAATACCTATGGAGTTAATGGCAATCTTTTTGTGCCTATCAATGAACAATTTTCCGCAAACCTTAGAGGTAAAGTATATTATGGTGAAGGAAATTATTTTTATCAAAAAGATATTCCGGGTTATATACCCACTAGCACGAATCCTTATACAAGCCATTCTCCGACAGGTTATCGTAATATTTCAGGGGGGGGGCGTTTAAATTATCTCTTGGACGCGCAAAATAGTTTTTATGCGGATTTTGATTATGGATTTCAACGAATGGGTAGCTTAAATACTTCTTCTGCCCAATATACAGCTGTGAGAGAATATCATCGCTATAACGCGATTTTAAACCACGATGGAAGCTACGATTGGGGTTCTATTAATAATTATATCCAATATCTTGATACGCAAAAAGTTCCGCACAAAGATGTGAATTTAGGAGCAAGCGCAGGCACTCCGGATAGAACAAGATTGGTTGATGATTCTAATATTATTTTAAGCTCTTCTTTGAAAAAAGATTATGATTTTGGTGATAAAGGTGCTTTGGTTTTAACCGGTGGACCTTATTATAAATACGAAAGGCTTTTTAATCGTGATACGAAGTTTGATAAGGATTCCAATCAGTTTGCGCTCTTTGGTGAAGGGGAATATTTTTTTAATGAGTATGTTTCTACCACTGCGGGATTGCGGGTGAATTATGATGACTTTTATAAGGAGTTTTTCAATCCAAGATTCTATGTTAATACCTATCCGACAGAGTGGCTTACCTTAAAGGCTGGAATCTCAAGTGGCTTAAGGCTTCCAGAGCTTGCCACACGTTATGATGGGCTGTATGATGTGAGTAGCAGTAGAGGGAGTGGAGATATTGCCTCATATGGAAACAAGGATTTGGAAGCAGAGGAGAGTTGGAATTATGAATTAAGTGGAATCGTAGAGTTGCCTTTGGCGACTTTTACGATTACAGGATTCTACACAGACTTAAAAAAGGCGATTAGCACGCAAAATTATCTAAATGGCACAATGTTGCCAAGCGGATATGGAATATGTGGATACGATTCGTGTAATATTTATGAAAACATAGACAAAGCAGTGGTTTCAGGTGTGGAGATTTCATTAAAAAGCAAAGCACTTTTGACCTCTGTGATTCCTAATGGAATCTATGCGGATTTAAACTATGCTTTAACAGAAACAGAGAAAAAGAGTGGGGCGGACAAAGGGAGTGATTTAAACGATGTGCCAAGACATAATCTCTCCGCAAAACTCTCCTACAAACAAAGCAAATGGGATACTTATGTGCGCTATGTCGGAAAGCTAAAAACTCCAACGACGAATGCACACACCGCAAATATTGGTCCAGGAGCGTATTATAAAGATATGCACACGGTAGATTTGGGAGCAAATTATCATTTTAATAAAAAATGGACTTTGGGAGCAGTGATTAACAACTTGCTAGATGAAGACTTTGTGGATTATGTAACTTATCAAGGTGCAAGAGGATTGTCTTATACAAATAATTATCAAAGAATGATTCCGGGTAGGAATCTTTGGCTTACTTTGCGCGCAGAATTTTAAGGATAAAAAATGATAAAAAAGAAATTGATTTCTAATAAAACTTGGATGCAAATCCATTTGTATGTGAGTTTGTTTTTTATTCCTATGGCTTTAATTTATGCGATTACAGGTTCTTTTCATATTTTTGGCATTCGCCAAAACGCTGGAGCGGAGATTGTAGAGGTTAAGGTAGAATCTCCAATTATCAAAGGAGAGGAACAACGAATCATTTTAGAAACGCTTAAAGAAAATCATCTAAAGATTCCACAAAATACCGAAGTGCGCTTCTTTAGAAACTCATATTCTATGGGAAACTTAAAATATTCTGTAACACTTTCAAAAGATAAGGCAGGGAATCCCATTGTCCGCAGTGTAGAGAGAGGTTGGTATGGAGTGCTTTTGATGCTCCACAAAGCAGCTGGAAAATGGTATTTTGATGTTTTGGCTGTGGGATTCTCTATTGCGCTACTTGTTCTTTATTTGTCAGGGCTTTTTTTGACAGCATTTTGTAAAAGAAATTATTTTAGTGCAAGCATTGTAACAATGTTGGGTTTTTTGGTTACAGCTTTAGCAGTTGTTTTAAGCTTGTAAGAAATTTTTGTTTTTTATGGTTTATGTCTTTAAGGAGTGGTATATAGCATAACGAAACTTTATTAATTGATTGGCTCTTGGTTTCATTAATTTAATATTAAAAATTTAAAGGTAAAATTTCAAAAATTTTCAAATTAAGGTTAAACATGAAAAAAATTCTTATGGGTTCTATGGTGGCATTTGCATTGTTGCAAGGTGTGAGTTTTGCGAAAGATTATGCAAAAGTAAATGGAAAATCTATTACTGAAAAAGATATTGCGCCTTTAATGCGTTCTTTGCCCGGCGTGGCGTTTGAGCAATTACCAGAAGATGCAAAAACACAGATTGTCAATCAAGCAGTGGAGCGTAAGCTTTTGATAGAGCAAGCCAAAAAAGACAAAATTCAAAGCTCTAAAGAATACAAAGATGCCCTTGCAGCTATGGAAGAGGAACTAACTCTTGAGGTTTGGACACGCAAACAAATAGAAAAAATCAAAGTTGCAGATTCTGAAATTACACAATTTTATAATCAAAACAAATCTAAGTTTGTTCAACCCGAAATGGTAAAAGCAAGCCATATTTTAGTGGCTAGCGAAAATGACGCAAAAGCAGTTATTGCAGAGCTTAAAAAAGCAGGCAAAAATACAAGTGCGCGCTTTAATGAAATCATTAGAGAAAAAATGCAAAATGGTTCTGCAAAAGATGGAGGAAATCTAGGATATTTTGCCAAAAATCAAATGGTGCCAGAATTTTCTAACGCAGCCTTTAAGCTCAATAAAGGCACTTATACTACAACACCGGTTAAAACACAATTTGGTTATCATGTCATTTATGTAGAGGATAAAAAATCTTCCGGTACATTGTCGCTTAATGATATAAAAGGGCAGATTGAGCAGAATCTAAAGATTAAAAAATTACAAGAAAATATCAAAAAAGAGGGCGAATCCTTACGCAAAAAAGCAAAAGTTGAGATTTTTAAATAAGGAATCTCAATGTTAGTTTGTGGAAATACAATTTTAGAAAAGGCAAATAAGGAAAATTATGGTGTAGGTGCTTTTAACTTTGTAAATTACGAAATGTTGAGCGCGATTTTTGAAGCAGCGAATCTTAAAAATTCTCCTATTATTGTGCAAGCAAGTGAGGGTGCAATCAAATATTTGGGTATTGATATGGCAGTAGGAATGGTAAAGATTCTCTCTAAAGCTTATCCACACATTCCTGTGGCATTGCATTTAGACCACGGAACAAGTTTTGAATCTTGTGTAAAAGCAATCCGCGCAGGATTCACTTCCGTAATGATTGACGCAAGTCATCATTGTTTTGAGGAAAATCTAAAAGAGACCAAAAGAGTTGTAGAAGTCGCACACATCGCAGGCGTGAGTGTAGAAGCGGAGCTTGGACGCTTAATGGGGATTGAAGATAATATCTCTGTAGATGCGAAAGATGCGTGTTTGGTAAATCCCGATGAGGCAGAGGAGTTTGTAAAAGAATCCAAAGTAGATTTTTTAGCTCCAGCTATTGGCACAAGCCACGGAGCTTTTAAGTTTAAAGGTGAGCCAAAATTAGACTTTGACCGCTTGATTGAAGTAAAAAGACGCACCAAGATTCCATTAGTTTTGCACGGAGCAAGTGCGATTCCACAAAATGTCAGTGAAGCATTTTTGGCAAGTGGAGGGGATTTAAAAGGAAGCAAGGGTGTGCCTTTTGCGTTTTTGCAAGAAGCAGTAAAGGGTGGGATTAACAAAATCAATACCGATACAGACTTAAGAATCGCATTTATGTCTGAAGTGCGACGCGTAGCAAATGAGGACAAAACACAATTTGACCTAAGAAAGTTTTTCGCTCCTGCAAAGGCATTTATGGTGCAAGTGATTGCGGAGCGTATGGACATTTTGGGAAGTTCTAATAAAATTTAAATAAAGGAATACAATGGCTTATTCAATGGGAGATTTGAAAAAAGGCTTAAAAGTTGAGTTAGAGGGGATTCCTTATAAAATCACAGAATATCAGCATGTAAAGCCCGGTAAGGGAGCGGCATTTGTGCGTGTGAAAATGAAATCCTTTTTGGACGGAAGAGTATTAGAAAAAACATTCCACGCGGGAGATAAATGCGAAGAACCGAATTTACAAGAACGTTCTATGCAGTTTTTATATCACGATGGCGATTATTTTCAGTTTATGGATAACGAAAATTACGAGCAAATCGGTTTGAGCGAAGACCAAGTAGGCGAAGTTGCGAAATGGATGATTGATGGAATGGCGGTTAGTATTTTGTTTCATAATGGCAAGGCAATTACTGTGAATGTGCCACAGAGTGTGGAATTAAAAATTACAGAAACTCCTCCAAATTTCAAAGGCGATACAACAAGTGCAGGAAAAAAACCCGCCACGCTTGAAACTGGTGCGGTAGTGCAAGTGCCTTACCATGTGTTAGAGGGAGATGTGATTCGTGTAAATACTGAAACAGGTGAGTATCTGGATAAAGTTAAATAGGGGAAAAGATTATGAGTGTAAGGGTTTTGATTCCACTTGGAAAAGGGTTTGAGGAGGTTGAGGCGATTTCTGTGATTGATGTTTTAAGGCGTGTGGGTTGCGAAGTCGTCTTAGCAGCAGTTGATGAGGAATCGCAAAAGGCTTTGGTAGTGGAATCCCAAAGCGGCTTAAAAGTTAGCGTCAATGTAAAAATTACAGAAGTTCTTGCAAGCAGTATTGATAGCATTGTGCTTCCGGGAGGTTGGGAAGGGACGCAAAATCTCATCAAATCCAAAGAAGTTGGTGCGTTACTAGCAGATTTACATAAAAGAGGCAGAGTCATAGGAGCGATTTGTGCAGCTCCTTTGGCACTTTTTAAACACAATATTCTAATCAATCAAAATTTTACTTGTTATCCTAGCATAGAAGAAAACATTGCAAATCAAAATTATATCCCTCATCAAGCTGTTGTCAAAGATGGGAATCTGATTACCTCAAGAGGCCCTGCTACTGCATTATGTTTTGGTTTTGCTTTGGCAAAAGAGTTGGTAGGAGAAGCAAAGACAAGAGAGGTGCAAAGGGGAATGTTGGCTTATGAATTTAGCAAAAATGGGATTGAATGAAAAAATATTATATGATTTTTGGGGATTTTTTGCATTATTTCTTGGGAGTTGTTTGGTAAATTACTTGAAAATGTTAAATGACCTTAGCAAGATTAGTCAAGTTTTTTCTTATGGTGAGTATGCAAGTCTTTATTCTAAAGTCTATAAGCTAGAGAAAGCATTGGTTGTTGCAATCATTAAGATAGAATCTGCTTTCAATGCTTATTTGCGCACAAATTTGAAATACGAGGAGGCGCGTAACTATTTGCATATAGTAACGAATAGCAAAAAGAAATTCCAAGCGAGTGCTATACTAGAAACAATGCAAAAAGGAGTTGCGAGTCTTTAATGAATAGGATTCTTTGTGTATTTATTGGATTATTTTTTACAGCCTTACTTAGCTTCGTGTTTGGTGGCTGTTTAATAGGTTATAGGGATTTAATCTATAACCCACAGATTTTAACAGAGGGAATCTCTAAAGAGCAAGTAATAAAAAAAGCTGTCAATTACGCGCTTAATCCAAAACAGATTGAAAGTGATGTTAAAAATTTACAAGCAAATTTTAAAAAAATTGTTACAGCTTTGACGCAAAATGCTTCTAAAAAATGGGGAGAAAATAACACGCCTACTGCTTCACAAGAAGTGTATGTAAAATATACAGATTCCTATCTCTCTCGCGCACAAGTAGATTTTGGCAAAGGCGTGATTTCTGTGGCAACCCTAGATACAAGCAATCCCAAAGTAAGCCTCAAAAGAGCCATTGTGACGACATTGCTAACGCCAGAAGACCCAGAGGAAGTGGATTTATACTCTGATAAGGAAATTGCTTTTAACGGCAAGCCTTATTTGGCAGATTTGGTAAAAGACAATGAGGGCAAAGCAGTGCTTTATTCTTGGCGTGCGAATCGGTATGCGGATTATTTGATAGAAAACAAATTGCAAACCACAGAAATTACAGAAAATGGCACAAAGAAAAAGGTTTATTATGTGCAATTTGAAATGGTAGAGGATTACGAGGTTCAAAGTGAGCATAAATATGGCGAATATGTCGCGCTTTTTGCCAAAGAATACAAGTTAGAGCAAGCATTGATTTTTGCAATTATTAAAACGGAATCTAGTTTCAATCCTTACGCGGTAAGTCATATTCCAGCTTATGGATTAATGCAAGTTGTGCCAGCAAGTGCAGGGAGAGATGTTTATAGGGCTTTAAACGATCAAGACGGAATCCCAAGCAAAGAAATGCTTTTTACGCCTAAGACAAATATTCAATACGGCTCTACCTATCTCAATATTCTATTCACTCGTTATATCAAGGGAGTGAAAAATTCCTTATCTCACGAATATTGCGTGATTGCAGCTTATAACACAGGAAGTGGAAATGTGTTAAGTGTTTTTCATAAAGACCGCACAAAAGCAGTAGAAGTGATTAACTCTATGACTTCTGCTGAAGTTTATCGCAAGCTTCGCACTTCCTTGAAATACGAAGAAGCACGCAATTATTTGCACAAAGTAACGAATGCAAAAAAAGAATTTCAAGCACAACAAAGTCGTGCGCAAAATGTGGAATCCTTAAATAATCCTCTAGCAAGTTTGAGCTTAAAATAATCAAAATGGAAGTGTATGAGCTTGTTCAAGCCCCAAGACCTTGCAGTTATTTGCCTAACCTAGAAGCATCTTTTCGTTATTTTTATATTAAGGATTGCACCGCTTATCTTTATTGCGCATTATTAGAACGTGGTTGGAGAAGGTTTGGAAATTATTTTTTTGTCCCGACTTGCAGGACTTGCGATGCTTGCATTTCTATTCGCCAAGATTGTGCGAATTTCGTATTTTCTAAATCACACAAGCGCACATTAAAATCCCCACTCACTTTGCAAGTTTCCCGCCCAAAAGTCAGTGATGAGCATTTGAATCTTTATGACAAATATCATCAAAAAATGCACGAGAAAAAGGGTTGGGATTATCAAGGTATTACATTAGACGCGTATTATGATACCTTTGTGCGGGGATTTTTAGAATTTGGTTATGAATTTGATTATTATATAAACAATCAATTAGTTGGTGTAGCGTATGTGGATATTTTGCCCACCGCAATTTCAGCGGTTTATTGTTATTATGACCACGATTTTGAGCATTTTTCTATCGGCACTTATTCTATTCTTAAACAGATAGAAGTTGCAAAAAGGTATAATATCAAATATCTTTATCCGGGTTATTGGATACAAAATCATCATTCTATGGGTTATAAAGAACGTTTTAAGCCCTTTGAGATTCTTTGTAATCGTCCGGATTTGAATGAAAACCCCCTTTGGGTTAAGGAGTAATTTTGCATTATACAAATATTCTTTCTTGGTGTTTTGAAAAATTTGCGCATTTTGAATTTCCTCCAAAAATTCAGCGGTGGATTCATTATGTATATATCAAAATTTTTCAAGTGAATTTAGAAGAATTTGACACTTTGGCAAGTTATACTACGCTCAATGCGCTTTTTACGCGTTCTCTTGTTAAAATGCGTCAGTTTGACAAAACTCCTTTTCATCTGATTGCTCCTTGCGATTCTATTGTTATGGAGTTTGGTCAATGTCAAGAAAATTATGCAATGCAAGTTAAAGGTAGAAATTATCATATAGATGATTTTGTCAAGACAAAGCTAGGAGAGGATTATTGTTTTGTCAATTTTTATCTTTCTCCTAGTGATTACCATAGATTCCACGCCCCTTTGAATCTAAAAGTCAAACATTTAGAATTTATTGATGGAAGATTGCATAGCGTTTGTGAAAAATCGCTTTTAAGGCACAAAGATGTGTTTGTCCAAAATAGACGCGTTGTATTAGAATGTGAAGATGAGTTTGGAGAGCCATTTTATTTTGTTGCAATTGGTGCATTAAATGTAGGAAAAATTCAAATCAATTTCGCTCCAGAAGTCGCTCAATTTAAAACTTCTCAAACTTTGGAATTTAAGACGCCTGTAATGCTCAAAAAAGGAGAGGAAATCGGAAGCTTTTTAATGGGTTCTACGATTGTGCTTTTGAGTAAAAATTGGCAATATGATTTAAGGGTTAAAGAAAGAGTTTATTTTGGGCAGTGTATTGCCAAGCACAAAACAAAAAACATTCAAAAGAATCAAAGGAATGGAAATGAAGCAAACGATTAGAAAATTATTAGACGAATTGGACGCACTGCTAGTTGCGCATTTTTACCAACGCGATGAGATTGTGGAGATTGCAGATTTAAGCGGCGATAGTTTGGAGCTAGCGCGCAAAGCAAGTCAAAGTGAAAAATCAAAAATTATTTTTTGTGGAGTCGGCTTTATGGGGCAAAGTGTAAAGATTCTAGCCCCACAAAAACGAGTTTTTATGCCAAAAATCGCTTGTTGTTCTATGGCAAGAATGATAGATAGCAGTTATTTTGATAAGTCTATCGCCCTTTTAAAAAGTTATGGAATCGCAGAGATTTTTCCTGTTACTTATATTAACTCTAATGCGGAGGTAAAAGCCAAAGTTGCAGAGTTAGGAGGTGTGGTTTGCACAAGTTCTAATGCGGCAAAGATTTTGGATTTTGCTTTAAAGCAAAACAAAAAAATATTCTTTTTGCCCGATAGATGTTTAGGGCAGAATCTCGCAATTCAAAATGGGCTTAAAAGCGCGGTTTTGGGTGTGGATTCTGTGGAAAAAATCAAAGAAGCAGAAGTCATTTGCTATGATGGATTTTGTTCTGTGCATCAGCTTTTTACACCACAAGATATTGAGTTTTTTAGGGAGAAATTTCCAAACATTTTGATTGCTGTCCATCCAGAATGTCAGCCAGAGGTTGTTAAAATGGCGGATTTTGTCGGTTCTACTAGCCAAATTATAAAATTTGTGCAAGGCTTAGAGGAATCTCAAAAGGTTGCAGTTGGCACAGAATTTAATCTCGTCCATCGCCTAAGAAAACCCAAAAAAGGACAAGAGCAAAACACCTTTGTGCTAAGTTCTACAAAACCAGAATGTCCGACAATGAATGAAACAACTTTGCAAGATGTTCTTAAATGTTTAGAAGCAATCAAGCAAGGTGAATCTTATAATGAGATTCTATTAGAATTAGAAATTGCGAATCGCGCAAAAAAAGCATTAGATAAAATGTTACAATTATCTTAAAAAAGGAGCAAAAATGCATAAAATATTGTTAGACGATTTCTTAAAAGAAGTTTTAAAAGAAGACATTGGGCGCGGAGATTTATACACACGAATGCAAAACAATACACAAGTGGAAGCCTATGTGCTTGCCAAAGAAGATGGTGTGCTATCAGGGAGAATGTATATTGAGCGACTTTGTGAGTTGTTGAATCTTAAATGCGAGTTTATCTTTGATGATGGAATGGTTTTTAAAAGAGGTGAAAGGATTGTTTCTTTTGAAGGCAATATGAGCGAGTTGCTAAGTGCGGAGCGCACGATTTTGAATTTATTAGAGCATTCTAGTGGAATCGCAACATTGACACACAAGTATGTGCAAAGACTAGAAGGCACAAATTGCGTGCTACTAGATACAAGAAAAACGCGTCCTTTATTAAGAGATTTTGAGAAATACTCTACGCGTAATGGGGGAGCGGTGAATCATCGCTTGGGTTTAGATGATTGCTTGATGTTAAAAGATACACATTTAACACGCATTCTATCGTTAAAGAAATTCATTGATGACATTCGCTGCAAAACCCCGATTGTGTCTAAGATTGAGGTAGAATGTGAGAATGTGTTGCAAGCTAAAGAGGCGTTAGAAGCAGAAGTGGATATTGTAATGTGCGATAATATGGATATACAAATGATTCAAGAAGTCGTCAAAATGCGCAATGAAATTGCTCCAAGTGTTTTGCTTGAAGCAAGCGGAAATATTACTTTGGGCAATATTAAAGAATATGCTAAAACGGGCGTAGATGCGGTATCGGTTGGCGCGATTACACATCAAGCAGTTTGGGTGGATTTGAGTATGAAAATAGACTAATGCGTGATAGGGAAAAGGCTTTTATTCAGACATTAAAACAAAGTGGGGCAACTTTTGGAATCGGAGATGATGGGGTGTATCTTGGGACATATCTCATCGCTAATGACGCATTCTTTGAGGATATTCACTTTAAAAGAGCTTGGGCAAATTTAGAGGATTTAGTAGAAAAATGTTTTTTAGTAAATCTATCCGATATTTATGCGATGAATGCGATTCCAAGTTTTTTGCTCTTAACGCTTTGTATGCCTAATGATTTTAAAGAAGTTTCAAAATTAGCGCGAATCATAGGGGATTGCGCAAAAAAATATCGTATTCAAATTATTGGCGGCGATACGCTTGTAGGCGAAAAATTGCACTTTTCTTTAACGCTTTTAGGGCAAAAAAGACACAAAACTTTGTTCAGAAAAGGAATCAAGCAAGGCAATATTTTGGGATATATTACCCCAAAAGGCGCGTTAAATCACGCTAAAATGCAAGCCTTTGGGCAGAATTTTAAAATCTTAAAAAACTCTTTGCGATTCTGTCGTGATAAAAAAATCCACAAATATTCGCGCTTTGCCAAGCCACTTTTATATCCTAAAATGTTGTTTGAGCTAAACAATATTGCAAAAGCGGGTATGGATATTTCTGATGGAATCTCACTAGAATTGTCGCGTCTAAGTCAAGTCAATCGTTTGGGGTTTAAGATTCTAAAACAAAAGGGAGATTGGCTTTATTCTCCTGAAGAATATCAAATGCTTTATGCCATAGAGAGGCGAAATCTCAAAAAAATGCAAAGAAAGGCTTGGAAATTTCGCCACCAATTTGTGCCTTTTGCTGTTGCGATTCGTGGTAAATATATCGCCAAAAAGAAAAATTGGCACGAGTAGATTGCGGGATTCTACAAGGAATCGTGGCAATCCATAATGCCTCGCGTAATCTTACCAAAAATGATGGTATCCTCCTCTGTTATAGCAGTTGCGATGGTTTTTGTTACCTGCCTGACCATATTCGCCTCTATAACCTCTGTGATGACCATATCCATAGCCTATTAATCCGCTTTCTATTGCTTGGGATTCGCTCATTGTGTCCAAACGCTTTTGCACTTCTGCACAAAGCGCATTGTGGTGTTCTAAATATTCTTTATGTGTCATATTGCTATACGCATTTTGGTGGGATTCTCTCAATCTATCGCGAAACTCTCTTGCTTCTTTGACTTTCATTTCTTGCATTCGCTTATGAATCTCCATTCTATAATCGGGATAATCTTTTGGTGCAACCTTTCCGGATAACTTGATAAGCTCTTCATTGCTTGCTTTGGAATAATCCGCTGCTAGTGCGCCTGAAACCAAAGTGCCAGCCAAAGCAAGAGATAAGATAATTTTTGTTTTCATTGTTTGCTCCTTAAAATTTTTTGAACAGCGGAATTATAGTTTGCCAGTGTGAAATCAATGTGAAGTTTAGCAAATTAAACAGAGGGGGCGGAGATTTTGTAGAGTTTTTTGCGCTCACTTGAGCTCGCAATATTGAGTTGTGCTCGGTATTTGGTAATCGTGCGACGCACCATTTTGATATGGAATTTTTCCTCAATAAGTTCTAGGATTCTATGGTCGCTTAGCGGTTTTTGTTTGCTTTCGTTTTTGACTAAATCCGCGACAAAGTCTTTAATTGTCGTATTGGCAGTCTCCTCATCAATCGCGGTGGCAAAGAAGTTTTTAAGTGGAAAGATTCCACGAGAACATTCCAAAAATTTATTAGAAATCGCGCGTGAAATTGTGCTAGGAGCGTGTCCAAATTCTTCGGCTAAATCTTTCAGTTTCATCGGCTTGATTTCGCCACCTTTAAAAAATTCATATTGATATTCCACAATCATTAGCCCGATTTTATAAAGCGTCGCCTTTCGCATTTCAAGCGCATCTACAAGGTCGCGTGCCTCTTTGATTTTGGCTTTGATAAACTCCTCTTTAAGCTTGATTTTATCCTCTTTGCTTTGTGTTTGGATTTCAATGCTTGGATAATATTTTTCATTGATTTGCACTTGAATGTTGTTTTTTTCCTCAAAAACTAAAATATCTGGAATGATTGCGGATTCTTTTTGGAAAAAATCAAGTGCGGGCGGATTTTTGAAACTTTGAATCACTTTCATTGCTTTTTCATACAACGGAGCATTTTTATGCTTTGTATGGTTTTCTAAATCCTGCAAAATCTCTTGTGTTAGGGTATAAACTTCGCTTGGAACATCTAAATTATCCAACTGAAAGCAAAAGGATTCTATCAAATCAAGTGCTGCAATGCCCGGTGGGTCAAGATACGCGAAACGTTTGCGCACTTTTTCGACCTCTGTTGCGCTAATGGGGGCATTAAGTATCTTGCTGCAAGCCTGTGCGATTTGCTCGCAATCTCCATCAAAATAACCCTCTTCATTTAGGTTTTCAATGATTTGTTTAGCGATTTCTTGAGAGCTTCTAGTGGGAAATAATGGTGGCACGATTTGTCCATTTAATGCTACTTCTAGAGATTCCTCTTGAATGCAGAATTGTTCTATCGCATCATTCTCTATACTAGAGCCTTTTGCACCTCTTGAGATTTCTTGTTGCCGCTTTTTTTGAGCAGAGCTTTGAGAGCTGAAATCTTGCGCAATATTGGATTTGACATTAAAATAAGGATTCTCTTTGCTAAATTCTCCTAAAGTATCCTCTAAATCGTTCATTCCACTTTGTAGAATCGGAAGCCAACTTTTGAGTGTAGAGGAGAGTTTTGCTTTGAGTGTGGTTTGGGTTTGGGTGCGTAGTTTCATACTCGGAAATTCTCACCTAGATAATGTTTGCGGACAAGTTCATTTTTGTAAATTTCGTTAGAATCTCCGCTTGCAAGCAAAGTGCCTTTGTTGATGACATACGCACGATTACAAACGCCGAGTGTCTCACGCACATTGTGGTCAGTGATGAGAACTCCAATGTCCAGCGTAACGAGTTTTTTAATAATATTTTGAATATCTAGCACAGCAATAGGATCAACCCCCGCAAAGGGTTCATCTAATAAAATGAATTTTGGTTTTTTGACGAGTGCGCGCGCAATTTCTACGCGTCTCCTTTCTCCCCCGCTTAAATTTACGCCCTTGCGATTCCGAATCGGCTCAATACTAAAATCTTCCAAAAGCTCTTCAATGCGTTGGTTTCTCTCGCTTTCATTGCTTAAACACACTTCTGCGGCAATTAAGAGATTTTCCTCTACGCTTAAATCTTTAAAAACGCTAGATTCTTGCGGTAGATAGCCGATTCCAAGTTGTGCGCGTTTATGAAGGCTTAAGCTCGTGATTTCTTGATTATCAAAACAAACTTTACCACTACTTGCCCTTAAAAGTCCGCAGATGATATAAAAAGTCGTGGTTTTTCCCGCACCATTTGGACCTAAAAGCCCTACGACTTCACCGCTTTGCACGCGTATAGAAATCTCACTAATGATATTTGTTTTTTTGATAGTTTTGCTTAAGTGCATTGCTTCTAATGTGTGCATAAACTTTCCTCAATACAATATTTTCTTCCTTTGGATTCTGTGCTAATGATGATTCTCCAAAAGGGCAAGCCAATTTGTTTTAGAATTTTAGCTAAATTTTCATCTCCCCATTCAATGAAATGCCAACCTTCCTTTTCAATTTCTTCTAAAAATCCTAGTGCAAAGAGTTCCTCCAAATCCTTATTATAAATATCATAATGATAGATTTGATTGCCATATTCTAATGTAGTTAAGAAAGTTGGCGAAGTAACCTTTGCCTTGCTTCCTAATGAGGCAACCATTGCTTGAATCAATGTTGTTTTACCGCTTGCTAAGTCGCCACTAAGCAAATAAATGCCACGATGATTTTTCAAATCCAAATCTTTGCAAAGTTTGGGCAACTCTTTTTGGGTTAAAATCCATTCCATTATAAAATCCTAATTTGCGACAGATTTCGGGCGCACTTTGATTTGCTTGATTTCTAACAATTCTTTTGCGCTTTGTAATAAAGGCAGTTCTAAAGCCGCATTGACTTCGGCTTGTATATCTTGTGTAGCCTGATGAGAATCGGTAGGAGTTGGAGCGGTTTGGGCGGATTCTTGGTATGGATTGGCTGGTGAGACTGAAGATGTAGAATCAGAAGCAGAATTTTGAGTTTGTGCTTCTTGTGCTTGTGCATTTGGATTTTGTGGTGCTTTATTCTCCAAAGGAGGCTGTGAAGTAGTAGCATTTTGATGAGGATTGCTAAGGGATTTGATTTGTGTTTGGATTCCAAAAACTTCTAAAACGAGGTTTTTAATAATAGAATAGCTATTTTTGAGCCTTTCGCGATTCTCACCGCTTGCAGAACTTTCCCAAGTGAGCGTATGGTTTATCAATGAAACAAAACGAATCTCTTGCGTGAAAATCTCTCCTAATTCATAATTGCGCTCATAGATTTTTTGTTGGAGCAGGGAGAATAGATTTAAGGCATTTTCTTGGCTTGGTTCTGATGAGTTTTTGGCAATTTCTGTCGGTTGGGTAGGTGGAGATTCTTTAAATGTTGTCGCCATAGAATCTGCGGGAATGCTTTGCGAATCTTTTGTTGTTTGTTGGTTTGGAGATTGTGTGTTTGGAATTTGTTTGGGTAAATTTTCAAATAAGCCTTTTTCTAGGTTTTGAATCGCTACATCAATCGCTTCTATTTGGAGGGATTCTAGCATTTTAAAAAAGGTAAGCGTCAAAACAAATTCATCTTCAGAGCCTAAGAATAATAATTCTTTGGATTGGGTTAGAATCCGAAAGAATCTGTCTATCAATAAAGGATTGTAACGCGAATCCTCACCCTTTAAAAGCTTGTCTTTTAGGAAAATACTCATTTCGTCTAAAAGCATTTCGGCTTCATATTCAAAAAAAGCTTCAAGCTCACGCAATAAAAGCTCTCTGTCTTGTTTGAAAATGCACTCAAAAAGCGCATTGAGGCTTTGGGGATTAATAAGCCCTAACATATTTGCGCAAGAATCAGAAGTGATGTTGTAATTAGAATAAATAATCACTTGGTCTAGTAGTGTTAAAGTGTCGCGCAAAGAACCTGAACCGCTCCGAATAAGCATATTTAAAGCCTCATCTTGGTAGGTGATTCGTTCTTTTTGTAGGATATTTTTTAGATGTGCCAAAATGCTTTTATCCGAAATGCGTTTGAAGCGAAAATGTTGTGTGCGGCTTAAAATCGTCGCAGGAAGCTTCAGTGGGTCTGTGGTGGCGAGGATAAATTTCACATATTCTGGTGGCTCTTCAAGTGTCTTTAGTAGTGCGTTAAAGGCTTCTTTGGTAAGCATATGCACTTCATCAATAATAAAGATTTTAAAACGTCCCATATTGGGGTGATATTTTGTCTGCTCTATTAAATCACGAATGTCATCAATTTTGCGGCTAGACGCACCATCTAGCTCTATAATGTCAATATGACGCATTTTGTGAGGATTGGCTGCAACGCAGTTTGCGCATACACCACAAGGTTTTGCGCAGGGACCATTTTCGCATTGTAAGGCTCTTGCGAAAATCCTAGCACTAGAAGTTTTGCCACTCCCGCGCAAGCCTGAAAATAAATAAGCGTGGGAGAGTCGTTTGCTACTTAATGCTAAGGAGAGAGTGCGACTGACTGCTTCTTGTCCGATGAGTTCATCAAAATCCATTGGACGATATTTCAGAGCTAAGGCTTGTTGTTCCATAATCTTTGCTATCCTAAGTTTAAAAATTCAAATTCTACACAAAGCTAGCCTAAAAATTTGTTAATCAACTAAATTTTAATCTCTCAAATCTAAATCTTGGATATAATGTAGAATCTATTTTAAAGGGATTCTATGTTTAATGTGAAACGCAAACCAAGTGTGCTTGGTGGGACAATGATTATTGCCGGGACAGCAATCGGGGCGGGAATGTTGGCGTTACCCACGATAAGCGCGGGAATGTGGATTTGGTATTCTTTGGGATTATTAGTGCTGACTTGGTTTATGATGTTGCTTTCTTCTCAAGCTTTATTAGAGGTAAATTTGTATTATCAACCCGGTTCAAGCTTCCATACGCTTGTGCTAGATAATTTGGGGAAATTTTGGAATCTCGTTAATGGTTTGAGTGTCGCTTTTGTGCTTTATATCTTGATTTATGCCTATGTGAGCGGAGGTGGCTCTATGGTGGTGCATATTTCGCTTGTTGCTTTTGATTATGAGCCTCCTAAACTATTGGCAAGTTTATTGTTTGCGATTCTACTTAGCGGTTGTGTTTGGTGGAGTACTTATCTTGTGGATAGATTCTCTGTGGTGATGATTGGTGGAATGGCTTTGACCTTTGTCTTCGCAATGAGCGGTATGCTAAGTGAAATGAAAATGTCTTATTTGTTGGACTTAAATCACGATAATAATCCTTATGGAATCTTTGTATTTGTAGCATTTTCTACTTATCTGACTTCCTTTTGTTTCCACGCAAGCGTGCCAAGTCTTGTAAAGTATTTTGGCAAAGAACCCAATAAAATTAACAAATGTTTAGTCTATGGCACATTGATTGCATTTGTGGCTTATGTGGTATGGAATATTGCGTGTGATGGCAATATTGAACGTAGTGATTTTAAAAATGTAATTGCTGCGGGAGGCAATGTGCGCCATTTGATTGAAGCCGCGAGTTTGAATCTTAATGGAGCATTTTTGCTAAGAATGCTAGAGGGATTTGCGTTTTTGGCAGTCTCCACTTCATTTTTAGGTGCTGGGCTTGGGTTGTTTGATTATATAGCAGATTTATGTGGATTTGATGATAGCAGATTAGGGCGCACAAAAACTCTATTGGTTGCCTTTGCACCACCAATTATTGCAGGAATGATTTATCCCGATGGCTTTTTGCTTGCAATCGGTTGGGCAGGACTTGCAGCGACGATTTGGTCTGTGATTATTCCTGCCTTATTGCTTAGGGCAAGCAGAATCGCACGTAAGGAATCAAGGCAATGTGCGCCCAATCCCGCTTTAGAGCATAATTTTCGTGTCAAGGGTGGGAATTGGACGATTTATAGTTTGTTGATTTTTGGCTGTGTGGTTGGTGTTTGCCATATTTTATTTGTCTTTAATTGGTTGCCGATGTATAAATAAGGAGAATGCAATGAAAGAATTGTTGCAGATTTTTCAATACATTCAAAAATACCACGAGGATAATTTTGATGTCTTGTGCTTGACATTGGAGTTTTTGTTGGCAGGACAAGACAAAACTTTAAGTGCAGAATTGTTAATCTCTAAAACAAAAGAGATTCCACAGAGTTTTTATTGTTATCTACAAAAACACAATTTAACGCATAAAATAGCAATTAATACAGATTTGAATTATAAAAAAGTCATAAAACTTGCGCAGAATCTCAAAGTCAATGCGCAAGAATTAGAGGATTTTATTCAAACGATTGCGCTGCAAAAAACAATTTTAAAACTCTATGATTATGCAACGCCAGCGGAGATAAATACGCTTGTGTGTAGGTTATTGCATTTACAAAAAAATGAAAGCATTTATAATCCTTGCTGCGGAGTTGGCTCTTGGTTTTTGAGCTTGAGTGCATACCATAACGAATGTCAATTTTTTGGCGTGGATATTCACCCTAAGCTTATTGAAATCGCTAAAACACTTGCATTGCTCTTGAAATTTAAAGATTGTCATTTGGAAGTTGCGGATATTTTTAAGGATTTTTTGAATATAGAAAAAAATCAAAAAGACAAAAGGAATCAAAAGTTTGACAAAGTCTTTTGTCATCCTCCCTTGCTTTCTCATCTTAATCTTAAAGCTCCCAAAACTTCGCCTCTTGCGCCTTATACAAAAACCGCTCCAGAGATTCCGTTTTTGGATTTTGCGCTTTCAAAATTCAACAAAAAAGCGATTTTTATCATTCGCTCCGTATTGTTAAACAAGCCCATAGGGGAACGATTGCGTCATTATCTCGTGCAGTCTAGGATTTTAGAAGCAATTATTGAACTGCCGACAAATATTTTTCCACATCAAATGGGAGAATTTTGCTTGCTTGTGCTTTCCCCTCAAAACCAACGAATGTTTTTTATCAATGCACAAGATTTTTATTTAAAAGAGGGAAAATACAATAAACTCATTAATTTAGAGGAAATAGCAGATTTGTATGCTTTCAAAAGAAATACTAAGATTTCACACCTTTTGGATTATCAAAGCATCAATTTGGAGAATCTTAAACCCTCTTATTATATGCAGAAAGAAATACAATCTTCGCAAATCAAAGTAGTTTTGGGGAATTTTTTGGAAAAATGCTATCGTGGAACGCGTATAGAAATGAAACAAGACAAGGAGATGATTGGCTGTTATGACTTAGGGATTAAAGATTTTGAAGCCTACGGCGTGAGTAATTCCTTTAAAGATTATGCGTTAAAGCCGAATCTTAAGCGTTTGTATGAGCTTAGAGTGCAACCTTATGATATTTTGCTCTCTATGCGTGGAGTTACCCCAAAGGTTGCGATTATAGGCAAAAATGCAGCACAAAAGATTGTCTTGCCAAATGCCGGAATCTTGGTGCTTAGGGTGAAAAATTCTGTCGTGGCAAAAGCATTGTATTTTTATTTTTTAACTTCTGCAGGCTATTTGGCATTGAGTAAAATTTATCAAGACAATAATGAACGAATCGGTGAAAAAGAAGTTAAAGAAATGCTTTTGCCAAATGAGTTTTTAGATTCGCAATCTTTAGAGGATTACAATGAATGCTTTTATGAACTGATTGCGCGAGGAGAGCAAATTAAAGCGCAAAAACAAGGAATCGCAAAGTTATTAGGCTATGAGATAGGATAATTTCACCGCCAATCTGTCCTTGCGAGTGAAGCGAAGCAATCTATAATCTTACATAAAGAAAACTTTGCAACAGAATTTTTAAAGAAGTGCATTATTGTGGATTACCACGAAAAGCTAAAGCTTTTCTTGCAAGGAAGAAAAATAAAACGCTCTGTTGGCAAAATTATGGATTGCTTCGGGCAAAGCCCTCGCAAGGACATTCCAATCTTTTTTATGGAATCTTGCAATGATAAAAGGCAATGTAAAAAGGAGAAATTCTCGCAAAATTTTGCGAGAAAATGAAATTTCTAAAATTTAGCAGAAAATAAGTGTTTTTTGTTTGCAAGATTATAGGTTTGCAAGTGTGGGCAAATTGCTACGCAATGTGCGCCACGATTCCTTGCGGAATCTTGCAATGACGAGAGGAAAGCTTAAAGCAATCCAAAGTTACGGATTGCTTCGGCTTCGCCTCGCAATGACACATTAGAATTTATATCTAACTCCAAGATTTCCGCTTAGGTAAGTTTCGTTTTTATCATCTACTTTGTTTGTTAGGATTTGTTTTGCACCAAGTCCTAAGTCAATATTTAGATTGTCTGTAACACCAAAACTTCCACCGACAACTAATTGTCCATAAGTTTTAAGTTTATCACTTGCACCTACACTAAAGTTAATAGGAGAACCTACAAAAGAAGCAGTGTAATCATCCCCGTCATTTAGCAAATATTGCTCTACTTTTGGAGTAGCAAAGAGATAAGAAGTTTCGTTGAAGTATTTTCTAATCTCTAAGCCTAAATCTGCGCTAATAGTATTGTTTTGTGTTTTATCCACATTTTGGATATAGTCTCCACCCTTTTCTGTGTATCCGGGATTGTTTGAATAGTAGTAATTCAATCCCAAGAATGGTTTTAAGAACAAGCTGTTTTCAAAATCAATGATTTTGCCCACGCTTCCACTCAAACCAAAGAATTTTTTATCAAAATCACTTGTGTATCCTTGACCAAGCACAGAAGTATATTGGTCAGTTTGTGAAAGTTGTCCAAATCCGTGAAGATTCAATTCCCAGCTTGGGCTTAATTGGATATTAGAATAAATCCCTAGTCTGAAGTTATCGGATTCTTGTTTTGCACTCTTGTCTTTCAAGTCTGCGTCTGCATAAGTGAAATAGATACCAAGAAGTGCAGAATCTGTGATTTGTTTATCCACACCAAGAGAGATTCCATACACGCCACCGCTTTCACCATCTACGATGTTTGCTCCACCAAACGCATTAACCCAAACGCTTCCATTGGTTCTGCGGTAGAAATCGTGGTAAGCATCGCTTCCTGCTGCTGCTAGTTTTTCACCATAAGGATTGTGTGCTTTTGCGATTCTATCACTTAAAGCCATATCGTTAGAAACATTAATCGCAGTGCTTACAGAGTTTGTGAAGTTGGTTACAGAACGCGCATTATCGTGAATGTCGTTTGTCATTGTTTGCCATTGTCTTCCGTTGTTTAATCCGTCTAGTTGAATGTTAAAGATAGCAAGTTCATTCAATCCTGATTCTTGTAAAGAGTCAAAGATTCCTACTGCTAAATCTCTGTGAGAATTTACACCCGCGTTGTCTGCAATATAGTTAATCCCTGCAGTATTTAGCTTACCTGTGCTAGCTTTCCCCGCAACTGCTCCATTTTGAATCACATTGTATGTTTTGAAGTATCTGAAATCTCCATTACCGGTAGTGCTTGTGTCTGTTAGCAATCTATCATACAATGCAAGTTTATCTGTCGCAGTATTGTATAAATCTCTTGCCTCTTGGATTAATGCAACATATTTGTCAAATTTCTCCAAGTCGTTTTGCGCTGCTGCTTTGGCTGCTCCTGTTAGAGTATTGATTCTAGCTACTAACTCTCTTCTATCTGCTTCATTTCTTGCTTGGTCAGAATCTAGTGTAGAAAGTGTGATACCTGTGCCTGTTGTAACAATTGCGTCTCTTTGTGTATAAAGCTCTTTCAAGCGAGAGTTAGCAGCATTGTTTTTGATGTCATCTTTTGCAGCATTAGTATCTATGAGTTTGCCATAGGAATCCAAAATAGTGGCTGGTGTTCCTTGAGCAAGTTCATTTTGGAAATTTGTAAGAGGAGCTTGATTTGCAGCAATTAGCATATTCATATTGTTGATATTTGCTACCCATTTGCCATTGACTAAGCTTCTGACGAGATAGCTTCCAAGTTTTACTTGATTGCCTTGCACATAAAGTCCATTATTGACGATGAGTGCGTCAGCACCGCTTGTGTATCTGTCTTGCCATTTGATGATGTTATTGCCTTCAAAGCCATATTTCACTTCATTTGAGGTTGTATAGTCGAAGAACCCACTGCTCATCCAAGTGTTGTTTTGGATTCGTCCTTGAGCGTCTTTGTAAGCAACGCTTGTTACATTTCTCTTGTTGGCTTCTACAGCATTGTTTTTAATGGCTATAATTCCACCTAGAGTAGTCAAATCATCACTCCCATTTACATTAATCCCATAAACACCATCTAATCCTTGAGAGATTCTCCTATTGAGTAGCTGACTCGCAGTTTTTTCTAGGGTTGGGGTATTATTGAATGTTAAAGTCCCAGCTCCTAGCGCTTGAGTTCTCCCTGCTACGCCTGCTCCCGCTGCAGTTGTTCTCCAATTCCCTTCTACTTTTTCAATATTCACTCCCGCAAGTGTAGCTGTTGTAGCATTTCCTTGTGGATTGAGGGTAATGAGTGTTTTTGCTCCACCATTTGCGCTATCAAGTCTTAGTTGCTTGATGTCCGTAGAGCCCAAGCCTAACTGCGTGCCTGTGAATGTCGCAGTATTGCCATTGATTGTGATGCCCTTAGAGCTTCTTGGGTCTTCGATTCCAAGCTCACCCGTTCCCATTGAGAAAGTGCCTGCAGTGATTTCCACAGAGGCGTTTTTGCCAATGATGAGATTGCTGTTGTCCAAATCAACATTTCCTAGAGTTTTTGCTGTATCGGCTTTTTGCGCTGTGATGCTAGAAACGCCATTATTGGCTTCAAGATTGATAGCTTGTGTATCACCAATCGTAACATTATCTGCATCTAATGTGAAGTTATAGAGAGTTTGTGCATTTGCTGCTGTGCCATTAATCTTAAGGTTGCCTTTTGTGCCAGCAGCATTTGCTTCTAGTTTGATTTCTGCTTTGCTGTTGGGATTATCCACTACTGAACCGACATTTCCATTGCCCCAAGCTGCGAAACCTGTGCCATTCTCCATACCGATACCGCTACCTTTGAAGTATCTTTCCTCTTCTCTTTGCCCATTGAAAGAAATGTTTGTGCCACTACCCTCAACGACATTGCCACCTAAATCTACATTAGGATTACGACCTGTTGTGGTAGAGTTTGCGATACCTGTTGTATTGTTTTTGCTAGGTGCATTAAGTGTTAAATCTACATTTGTGCCTGCTGCAATTGCTGCGCCTGTTTGGTCTTTTTTGGAATAAACACCATTTTTATCAAACGAAGGGTTTGCGGTTGTTGTGCTACCATTTTGGTTTGGGCTATTACTAATATCAGCCGCCAAAACACCAGTGCTAGCTAACGCTACCACACCGAAACTTACAAGCGTTCTGCTTGCT